>JAIOJO010000154.1 GCA_019911985.1 Sulfuricellaceae bacterium
CCTGCTGGACGGCGTGACCGAGGCGGCCAAGGCGCATGCGCGGAAACGCAAAAACCATAATTTTCACAGCAGCGACGAGGCGGTTTGCCATCGCCTGCTCAACGCCATCGAGCCGGGTTCCTACGTCGCGCCGCATTGCCATCTTGAGGCCAGCAAGGACGAATCGATCATCGCGTTGCGCGGGCGTCTGGGTGTGGTGATTTTCAGCGATGACGGGCGTGTCGCCGAGACGGCGGTACTGCAGCCAGGCGGGACGGTGGTGGCGGTTAATATCCCTCATGGCGTCTTCCATACGATGGTGGCGCTGGAATCCGGCACGGTGTTTTTCGAGAGCAAGGCAGGCCCTTATCGTCCCCTGACGCCCGAAGAAAAAGCGGCCTGGTCGCCCGCCGAGGGCGACGCGGGAGCGGCGGCGTAGCTGGCTAAAATGGCTGCCTTATTCGCCTAGAGCGAGCGTTGGCCAGCGTTCAAAGCGGCTGTATTCGCCGCTGCCTTCCCCGATAAGGACTTTTTCGACTCGCGCCATCGGCGGGCCGCGCCGCGACCACTCGATGATCCGTTCGATCGCAACAGGCTCGCCTTGCACCGTCGCCTCAACCGTTCCGTCGCTACGATTTCGCACCCATCCGGTGACGCCTAAACGTGCCGCTTCGGCACACAGCGAGTCGCGGTAGAAGACACCCTGGACGAAACCGGAAACGACGAGATGCTTGCTTGTCCGCATTGTGCTGGCGGGCGAGCTTATTTGATGCGCATTCCCGGCTGCGCGCCGTCGTCCGGGCTAAGGATGAACAGGCCGGGCGCCTCGCCGGAAGCCGCCAATACCATGCCCTCCGACAGGCCGAATTTCATTTTGCGCGGCGCCAGGTTGGCCACTACCACGGTCAAGCGTCCGACTAGGCTCTCCGGCGCATAGGCCGACTTGATGCCGGCAAACACCTGGCGGGTGCCGAGCTCGCCCACGTCCAGCGTGAGCCGCAGCAGCTTGTCCGCGCCTTCCACCTGCTCGGCGCCGACGATCTTGGCGACGCGCAGGTCGACCTTGGTGAAGTCGTCAAGGGAGATGTGTGCGGCTTCCACGGCCTGTTCTGTTTCATGCTGCTGCTTCTCGGGGTGGCGGGCCGGGGAATGGGTG
>JAIOJO010000155.1 GCA_019911985.1 Sulfuricellaceae bacterium
GTCTTGATATCTTCGCCAATGGTCTTTTTATCGGCGGGAGAAAGCTCGCGAAGCCAGTCCCGCACGGGTTCGGCACCTGTCTCAGTTAGGAAAAAATGGACTTCAAGGGTCGGATATCTCATTGATGAAAATGTATCACAATTGGTACGGATCGGGCAAGCTTATCTACCACAAAGTCCGTTGTGCCTTCCAAAACCACGTCACCAAATAATAGGTTTCGTCGGCCTCGACAATGCCGCGCAAGAAACCAATGCCATCGTTATCGGCGTCGTGAACGTCGCCGCAGACTTCGCGGATGCGTTGGAGCATGAACCACGCAGTCTTTGCAGATAGAGTGCAGTTCAGGGGCTAAATTAACAAAGCTGCAAGCCCGAAGTGTCCGCCGCGTAACGAATGATTTATTTGAAAAGAATTACCCGGTTTACACCAAAGTCGTTAGAATCAATCCACACACAAATGCGTGGCGCCCGACACCGCCTAGATCACCCATGAACAAACCCGGTCGCAACGACCCTTGCCCGGGCGGCAGCGGCAAGAAATATAAACAATGTTGCTTGTCGCGACAGGAAACGCCGCCCGCGAACCAACGCCCCAAGGCGGCTCAAGTCTCCGAGGCTATGCAAACGGCCATAGCGCATCATCAGACTGGGCGGCTCGCCGAAGCTGAAGCGATTTATCGGCAAGTCTTGGCCAGCGACCCGGAAAATGCCGATGCACTCCATTTATCCGGCTTGATACAACACCGGATGGGTAAGAACGCTGCGGCGGTTCAACTCATCAGCTCGGCCCTGCGCGTCAGTCCAACTCAGGCGCTTTTCTGGAATAGTCGCGGGGAAGCTTATCGTGTCATGGGACGATATGCCGAAGCGGAAAGCGACTACCGCCAAGCCTTGCAAATAACCCCCGATTATTCGGATGCTTACAACAATCTGGGGATCGTGTTACAGCAGCATAAGCAGTACGAACAAGCGCAAGATTGCTACCTGCGGGCCTTATCGATTACGCC
>JAIOJO010000156.1 GCA_019911985.1 Sulfuricellaceae bacterium
GTAAGGGTTGTGTCAAAAGCCGGCGTCTGCGGCGTTGCGCTCCTTGGCATCGTAGGCTCGCTACGACCGGCGTCGCGCGCCTTGCAGCCTCCGGCTTTTGACGCAACGCGATCCCCGTGCGACTTAATCAGAGGCTCCCTAGCTCTAGCCCCATCGGGAGCGTCCACCCCATTGGGCTAAATGCCTGCTTGGCTTCCCTTCCCTTCCCATAACGGCCTGTTTAAGCGGCTGTGCTGAGCCAGTAATCGACCTTATGATCCGTCCCGAAGTAAGCTGGCTGTCAGCGCCAGGCCGTAAAATCGGCCGGTCTTTTTGGGCAAGCAAACTATTTTAAGGAAACATTCAAATGATTCGTAACAAAGTTCTGAGCGTCCTCGTGCGCGGCATCATCATCACCGGCTTGTGCTGGTCGGCCCAGACTCTGGCCGCCGACGCCAGCCCGGCTTCCGCCGACCACGCCATCACCATCGATATTCCGGTTGCCTTGAAAGAGGTCAAGGTGGTGTTCAACATGGACCATGTCGCCCTCGCCGGCGACTTGCCTGTCGGCATGAAATACATGGATTTGCTGAGCAAGAAGATAAAAATGGACAAGGCCAGCGGCAAGATCATCGGTGTGTTCCACGGCGCCGCCGCGTACATGACCTTGAACGATCAAGCCTACAACGCCAATCGCCATGTCACTACTGGCAACCCATACAAGCACCTGATCGCCGGACTGCAGGCTGAAGGCGTGCAGATCGAGGAATGCGCGGTATCCATGAAGGGTAGCGGCTGGGGCAATAAAGACCTGCTGCCCGGAGTCAAGGTCAATACCGGCGCGGTCGGCCGCCTCATCCAGTTGACTCAAGAAGGCTACGTTCAGATTCAACCGTGATCGAGGGCTTAGGCGGGCTCCGCCTAAGTCCTCAAAGCCTTTCGGCAAGAAATCTCAGCTCTCGATCATGCGCCGGATAACGGTATTGAAGTGGCCTATCCATTCCGCCGCGAATTGGTTGTTGCAGGCGTTGACTTCGGCGATGGCCCGCAGCAGGGAACGGCTGCGGCCGCGGTGGCTGTGTTTCAGCATCACGGACTCGAAAGCATCGACTATCGAGAGCAACTGCGCGCCGGGGCAAATCCGGTCGAGCGTTAGGCCTTGCGGGTAGCCCGCGCCATCGGCCATCTCATGGTGCTGCGCGACGATTTCGGCGGCGGCTTGCCATTTCCCCATCCGGCTTAACAGGCCCGCGCCATAGGCGGGGTGCACCTGTAGCGCCTTTTTGTCTTCGTCGCTGAGGCGTTCCTGCTTGAGCCAAACGTGCTCCGGCAAAAACATCATGCCCACGTCGTGCAGGTAGACGGCCGCCTCCAATTGCAGCGGGTCCACCGGTTTCCCCGCGGCCCGGTTGGTTTCCAGGGCAAGGCGCAGGGTGCGGTTGACGCGCCCGCGAAAGTGGCTGGAGCGCCCCTCGAATTGCTGCGCCAGAGTACGGAAAAAGTGCAAATCCTTGGCCGCTCCGGCTTGCAGCGGCTCGCGTAGTTGTACCGCGCCGCGGGCAATTTTACCCACAGGGCGAAAGCCGGTAACGGTTTCGACGATATCCATCAAGGCCGCATCCAGTTGCGAGGGATCGACCCGGTGCAGTTTTTCCAGTCCCTCGACCAATTCGACCAGCCGCAGGTGGGCGATGGCTTTATGCTTCACCAGCGCGTCCACCGCCAGTTCCAGGCGGTCGATCGCCAGCATGACGATTTCGCCCAGCCCCTCGGAATACTCCAACTCCCCGGCGCGCAGCCGCCCCAGCAGGGTTTCTATCGGGTGGCTGACGATGACGCCCATTTCGATATGGCACAGCGCGGCATCCCCCTTGATGTTATGGACGATGCGGAACAAATTGGCGATGACATCCCGGTCGCGGGGCGATTGTTTCAGCTTGGCGAGGGCCTGCTCGATTTTAGGCGCGAGGTCTTTAATGTCGTCGAGGAATTCCTCCAAGTCCTCGCGGTCTTGGACTTGGGCTTGCGTGAGTGCTTGAACATTGAACATTGACTCGCCTTAGTGGTACTTGCTGCATTCGTTTTTTGCAGCCTGGAGTATGTCGTAAAAGCGGTATTTTTTCGATGGATTTTATTTGCCTTATGCATGCCCCATGCCGGGAATACCCGCCTCCATCCTCCAGCCAGGCAGGCTAGAGCCGGTTCCCCGTGCGTGGCCATGGGCTACTTGGCTACACAATCTTCAGCGTTTTAGCCAAATAATCGAAAAACAGGCAATACAACAGGATGGGCAAGGGCAGCCCCAGCAGCGTGCCGATCAAGTAGTCCCGGAACTTGACGCCCGAGAGGGCGAGGGCGTAATTGAGAGCGGGCACGGTTTGAAATAGCATTCTCAACAGCACGACGCTTTTGATCGGGCGTGCGTCCAGTTGGCGGAGTATCCGGGCGGCGGTTTTATTCTTGATTTGCCTCAGCGCGTCGCCGCCTATAAACCGGATGGTCAAAAAAGTAAGAATGCACGAAACGCTGGCGGCGGTGTAGGTGGCAACACCCCCCCAGGTTTTCCCCAAGGCCAGTACGGCCGCCGCGAGAAAAATCCAGCCGGGTATTTGGATCAAGTTACCCAGCGAAAACAGCAAGACAAAGATCAGCAGCCCGCTGAGTTCGTTTTCCAGAATCTTTTGGTGCAAAAATTGCAGGTTAAAGTGCCCCCTGAGGCCGGACAGTTCGAATACGGCCAGCAATAAGCCGAGGAACAGGAGCACCGCGAACAGGCGTCTGTAGGGGTTCATGAATCCTCTTCCTCGATTGCCATCAATTTTTTAGCCATTTTTCTGCCTATTGCGCGTCGTCCAGCGCTGAAATCATATAGGGGTTTTTATCCGCATGCACGCGCTCGCTACTGAAACCGGTGTAAGGAATCGGCCGCCCGGCCGACTAAAAGGCACCGAAGCGTTTATCCGCATTTGAGATCGCGGTGCCGGAAGCCATGGGGCCTAGCCGCCCATTACAGGCGCGTCGGCCGGCAGCGCCGTCCAACACGAAAACGTGAATTTTTATGTAAAAAGGAGAGGTTTTATGGTTCAAGCGATAGGATCGTCCGCAGCTTCCGGCGCCGTCGGCAGCGGCGCGTCTAGCGCCGGACTCGATGCTCAACTTGCCCGCTATCAAAAAGAATTGTCCGACTGCGTCAATTGTTCTTCCGCCAAAACGCCCGAAGGAAAACGGGCGATTCAGGCGGCGGCGGACAAAGTCAGCGTGGTCAAAGCG
>JAIOJO010000157.1 GCA_019911985.1 Sulfuricellaceae bacterium
TATAAACAATATACTCAGTTATTTTGAAATGTACAAGAAATTTTCTGCTGAGGGTACAATCACATCTATTATTTCTAATGCACTAAGTCTGTCGTTTATTCAGGGGGATTGAATGAAAGCTAAGACGAATATTTTAAAACGTTTGGAGCGATGCCTCGCCGACGACCCTGACCACCCGCATCACGCGGTTTTCAAGGCACTGGTTCGCGCGCTGTGCTTAAAAGAAAAATTCGATTTGGCGACATTGTATGAGTTGCCCTACGAAGATTTTGAGCTGGCGATATCGATCATGGAGAGCTGGCGGCTGGATCGCTATACGAAAACGAAGGGTCGGCTGAGGGAGCTAGTCGACTTGCCAAACGACGAGTAAATTCCGAGTAAATGGCGGTATACCCTTCGCTATGCGGGGCATGCATCGTGGGGCGCCGAGGTGAATTTTTTAAAAGACAGCCGCATTTTTACGCGCAAAAACTTGACTATTTTGCTATGGTAATGTCTAATGCCGGCTAGGTAAGGCTGTTATTAACACGCTTCGCGGATCGGTGTTTTTCTGCGAAGAGACTTGAAATGATCGGAGAGGTTTGCAATGGAAATTCCAGAACGCGATGGTGATGGTTATTTAACCAATATGAATTTATGGACACCGGAAATTGGTCGCGCTATGGCCGACGCCGATGGCTATGAAATGACCGATGAAAAGTGGGAACACATTTTGAAAGCGCGCGATTTTTACGAAGAAGAGGGTGTCGTTCCGCCTATTCGTAAATTTGCCAAGTATCTCGGCCAAGATCAGAACGCGATTTTCAAGCTCTGGATGACGGGCCCGATGAAACCTATCACCAAGTACGGCGGTCTGCCCAAGCCTACCGGCTGCGTTTAACCCGCCCCATGGAAGCCCCGCTTCGGTCTACGCGTATCGCTTGATCAAGTGCGGGGCTTTGGTTTGCCGGCCCCTCGATGCAAAGCCATTACCGGCGTTGGAAATGCTCTTGTACCCAGTTCCACCCCTCCTCGTAATATTCCCTAAATATTTTTCCAGATAAACCTTAATCCGGCGTTCGAACGCTTGTGGTTTTACGGTCATGACGAAAAGAAGGCTTTCAAGCTTTCGTATATCGCCTCTGGGCCAATTTATTACAGCCCTGGCTGGCTCTCCTCATGGAAGCGTATGCGGAGACGTGTAGTCTTGGATGGAAAGACGATTCGCCTGTTTTGGTTTTGCGGGAACTGATCGACTTCTCCAGCGTCATATGAAGGGTCTTGGTCGATATCGGGTGAAGGCCATAGAAAGCTTGGCGCATTATTTCAAGCCGGATAGCGGCACCGCTATCCATGCCGTCGTTTGCTCCCCCGCGCCGGCCAGGTGAGAGAAAAATCATCGCTACTCATTTAGTTATCGAGAAGGGAAATAATATGAAATCTCAAGAGCTGGTCATTAGTCTAAAACGCACTGCCATCGCGACTGCCTTGATGGGTAGCCTGGCTGCTTATGGGTATCTTGCCCATTCGCCGCAGGCTTCTGCCCAGGCATTTCCCAGCGGGGCGGCCGAGGCGGCGGTCCCGGCGAAAACGGCATTGCCCGATTTCGCCACGATCGTTGCTCAACAGGGACCTGCTGTCGTGAATATCAGTGTTTCCGGCACGCTTAAGACCGGGATGGCGAGGGTGCCAGGGATGCCGCAGATGGATCCGAACGATCCGTTCTACGAGTTCTTCCGGCATTTTCAGATGCCGCTTCCGCAAGGCCGCGTGCCTACCCACGGCGAGGGGTCCGGCTTTATTGTGAGCTCGGACGGTATCGTGTTGACGAATGCCCATGTTGTGGACGATGCCGACCAGGTGACCGTCAAATTGACCGATAAGCGCGAATTCAAGGCCAAGGTTGTGGGCGTCGATAAGCCGACAGACGTTGCGGTACTCAAAATCGAGGCGAAAAATCTGCCTGTGGTCAAAATCGGCGATCCGCAATCCACCCGTGTCGGCGAGTGGGTCTTGGCCATAGGGTCGCCATTTGGCTTTGAGAATAGCGTCACGGCAGGCATTGTTTCAGCCAAGTCGCGCTCCTTGCCCGATGAGAACTACGTGCCGTTTCTTCAGACTGACGTCGCCATTAATCCCGGTAATTCGGGCGGCCCTCTATTCAATTTGAACGGCCAGGTGATAGGCATCAATTCGCAAATATATTCTCGTAGCGGCGGGTACCAGGGCTTGTCGTTTGCTATTCCGATCGACGTGGCGATGAAGGTCGAACGGCAATTGCTCGATCACGGCAAGGTTAGCCGCGGCCGTCTTGGGGTAATGATACAAGAGCTCAATCAGCCGCTTGCCGAATCGTTTGGCTTGCCCAAGCCCGAAGGTGCGCTGGTGAGTTCGGTGGAGAAGTCTAGCCCGGCCGCGAAAGCGGGAATCGAAGCCGGCGATGTGATTCTCAAGTTCAATGGCAAGCCCATCGCCCGTTCCGCCGATTTGCCGCCCTTGGTGGCCGGGGTGGCCCCGGGCTCTAGCGCTAACGTGGAATTGCTGCGCAATGGCAAGACCCAGGCGCTGACGATAAATGTGGGTGAGGTTCCGGCGGGTCTGGCGAAAAATCAAACCGGCAGCCAGAACAAGGGAAAACTCGGCCTCGCCGTTCGTTCGTTGACAGATGAGGAGCGGCGGCAACTTGGCGTCGTGGACGGCCTCTTGGTGGAGGATGCCAGCGGGCCGGCCGAACGGGCGGGTATCCAGCGCGGCGATGTGGTCTTGGCGCTGAATGGTGAGAAGTTATCGAGTCCGGAGCAGCTTCAAAAGCTGAGCCAAAAGGCGGGTAAGCATGTCGCGCTGTTGGTGCAGCGGGGAGGACAAACCCTGTTTGTTCCCTTAACGCTGGGTTAAGCTGATTGCACCAGGGAGAGGCGGTTGAGCGCTAGCCATGCCGAATCTCGGTATGGCGCCTGAATTTGTAAGGATAAGCGTCTCTCCCGGCAACGGCTTGCGGATGCGATGCGTGTTTGTTAATGCATTTATCCGCTTGAGGCACTCTATTAGGAATGCGGAATATGAAAAAACAAGCTTTACCCCGACCGGAAACCCGTGTGCCGGATGTGCACCGAGTACCGAAGATACGGAGTGAGGGTCGAGGGATATCCAATCATATCCTACCCACCTCGGCTACCATGACGGGGGTTTGCATTACGGTCATCAGTATTGTTCGATTGATCGAAACGCATCATCGTGCCCGAACTATCATCGATAATCTGATGGCTATCAATGGCCTGGTGTTTCTCGTCAGTTGTTTTATGTCCTATATATCAATTCGCCGTCCTCAGCTTTCTACGCAGTACGAACGGTATGCGGACATGTTTTTCCTGTTCGGCCTGTTGTTGATGGTATTGGGCGGATTTCTGCTGGCCTGGGAGTTTGAACGTTTTTGATGCGGGAGAGTAAGGTGTGTCGAGTCTCGGCCTAGCTGACCCAGCCCAAGACTGGTAGCTTATTGAGGCGGCGTAGCCAAGTTTGCGGGAATTCTGTACAAGATGTACATTCGGCAAAAATTATGCTATACAGATAAACGTCGGTGGCAAACTGGGCGAGAGTCCGGGACGCAAAGCCACGGGGCCTCGCTGGAAAACCAGACGGCTAGCCGGGTTGCCTCTCCGCAACAGAGGTGTCATCTGTTTCCGATATGATTAATCAACTTGGAGAGTTTAAAATGAAAAATTCACAATTATCCGCACTGATTCTTAGCTTGTTGTTGTCGGCGGGGTGCGTCAGCGTCTTTGCTGACGATGGTGTCACCACCGGAACGACCACCACCGGAACGACCACCACCGGAACAACCACCACCGGAACAACGCCGCCGAGCACGGTAGCCGCGTGTCAAACCAAGGTAGACGATGGGACGGATTGCGTTGAGAGTGAGACCGAAACGGATAGTGCCGATGTAAATAAAGTGGTCAATAATCTGCTGGGTACGACGCCTGGTGCCGCCAATGGCGCACAAGTCAGCGGACAGGGAACCGGTACCATGACGGTAACGTTGCCCGATGGCACTAAGGTCGATGTGGCCGCGGTGGGGAAAACGCAACATCTTCGTCACCCCGGCGCGGGAACGACAACGGCAGAAGATGGCGAAGGCCATCTGAAAATGGTGTCTACCGATGGTACGGAGCTCACTCTTGAGCCGAGCGTGCATAATGCCGCGGAACTTAAGGATAAACTGGAGAAGGCGGGTTACACTAACGTAACGGTGACCGGTACCCAGATTGAAGCTACCGACGCGAACGGGAATGTTGTCAGTTTGAGCCCTGATATGACGGTGGGCGCCGGGACACCCACGGGCACAGCCTCTAAAGACGTCACGGTAAGCGGCACTGGCGTGAATGTGGTGTATTCCGACGGAACCAGCCAGAGTAATCATGGCACTCCCCTTAGCCTGGCCGAACTTCGCACCAGTACACAAGCATTGGGGATTCCTACCGTCAACATTCAATCCGACGGCACTTTGCTGACTACCATCAACGGCCAGCAATATAAATTCAAGATGTCCCCGACGCTGACTAAAAGTACGACAAGCAAGCCGGGTATTCGGACCGAGAACGGTAAAATTATTATGCAATACCAGGACGGTTTGGAGCAGGAAATCACGCAGGCCCAATAAGGTTCATGCCCTGATCGAAAAAAGCCGGGAAACCCCGGCTTTTTTTGTGGAAGGCTCAGTCGCTAAGCTTCCTCGCGCGACTTAATCAGGGGTGCCCTAGTTGCTGCGTCAGCCTGTTTTTCTCCGCTGTGGCGGCTCCTTGCACGACAAATCCGAGCAATGTTCCGTCCGGCCCGCTGAATAAAGCCCCAAGGCCTTCCTCGTATTCGGTGATAGACCACTCGCCGGCTGTATCGGGTTCTGGAGGCACGATCACGGTCGGGCAGTCCGGGGTTTTTACCGTTACCGGCATGTGCGGGTAAGCCACCGCCGTCGGGTTGCCCGTTAGGGTTGCCGCCAAGGCGCGCGCGCCGTGCATAATCGGCATCACGAAGGGCTGCACTTTTCCGTTCGCCTCGGCGCAGTCGCCTAGGGCGTAAATGGCTGCTAGATTGGTTTGCAAAAACGCGTCGACGACTATCCCGCGCTGTACCGAAATCCCTGCTGCTTTGGCCAAGCTTGTCCTCGGGCGCAAGCCTGCGGCCGACAATACGGCATCGGCTTCAATCGCATCGCCGTTGGCCAGCGTCAGGCGTAGGCGATCGCCGACCCGCTCCACTTTTTGGGCCGTCGTGCCAAGTTCGAAGCGGATTCCCTTCGCTTCCAGCCGCCGCTGCATAAATGTCCCGGCTTGTGGCGGCAGCAAGCTTCCAAGCACTTGAGTGCCGGGGTTAATCACGCGTACCGAGTAACCCGCTCCGGCCAGGTCGCTGGCAAATTCGCAGCCGATCAAACCTGCGCCGAGAATGACGATTTCATGCTTACCTTCAATCGCCGCACGAAAACGCCCGTAGTCATCGAGATCGTTTACCGATAACACGGCATCCGCTCCGTTGCCCTGGAGGGAAAGGCGGATGGGATCGGCTCCCACGGACAATACCAATCGGCTGTAGCAGCGTGTAAGGTCATTGAGGGTCAACTGACGCTTAGCCGGATCGATGGACGTGACGTAAGCGTTGGTTATGATCTCCGCTTTGAGTTCATCCGCCATCTGGGCGGCGCTCTTGTTAAGCAGTGCCGCGACGCTCTTATTCTGGGCGAAGGCGTTGGACAGCATGGGTTTGGAGTAAAACCCGCCGTGGTCCGTCGAGATGATTGTCAACGCGGATTCGCCATCCAGCTTGCGAAATTCACGAGCCAGCGTGTACCCCGCAAGCCCGCTGCCGATAATGACTACGGGTTGCCGGTTCACGGTTAAATCTCCGCCATTTCGAAGTCGGACTTGGCGACGCCGCAATCGGGACAAGCCCAATCGTCCGGGATGTCATCCCAGCGTGTGCCGGCGGGAATTCCTTCTTCCGGCAAACCGGCGGCTTCGTCGTAGATGAATGCACACACAACACATTGCCATTTTTTCATTTCAAGCTCCTTTAAATATCGTAAGTGTATTGATTCATTGGACAGAAATTTAGTGCGCGCCGAGCCTAGCCAAGGTGTCGCGGTAGTGATTTGCATGCTTTTCTTCAACTTTGGCCAAGGCGGCGAAACGCTTGGCGGCTTTCTCCAGGGTTGTGCGGAATTGCTGGGCGTGTTCCTTGGACTCGGCGATCTGCTCGTCAATTTCCGCCACGGCGGCCAAATTTCCTTCTTCCACAGCCGTATGGCGGAAGGAGGGGTACATTTCGGTGTATTCGTGAGTCTCGCC
>JAIOJO010000158.1 GCA_019911985.1 Sulfuricellaceae bacterium
GGATGTAATTGAGTGTCGCTCATATCAGACCTCGTAGTGAATTGAACAGGACGCCGACGAATATGAAGGCGACGGCCAGGATGCCTGCGAATAGGCCGAGAAAGGGCCACTTCACGACCTTGCGCAGAATAATCATTTCCGGCAGGGAAAGGGCGGCTACCGCCATCATGAAGGCGAGGACGGTCCCTAGCGGCACCCCCTTTTGCAGTAATACCTCGGCAATGGGAATAATGCCGACGGCGTCGGAATACAGAGGTATGCCGATCAACACGGCGACGATCACCGACCCTACGCTACCGCCGCCGGCAAGCGAGACGATCAGGTCTTTGGGCACATAACCGTGCAACACCGAGCCGACTCCCACGCCGATGAGGACGAATTTCCAGATCCGCCCGACGATCTGCTTTACCTCGCTCACGGCGAAATCGTGGCGGGCGCGCAGGGATTTATCTTTCTCGATTTTAGCCGCCTCGCCCATATGGATTTGCCAAACGTAATCTTCGACCCAGCGCTGTGGCTTGAACCATTCCATGACGAAGCCGCCGACCAGAGCCACGCTCAGGCCGGTTGCCACGTAAATGACGGTGGTTTTCCAGCCGATGACGGAGGCTAACACGACCACCGCCACTTCGTTGATCATCGGGCTGGCGATGAGGAAGGAAATGGTGACACCCAAGGGGATGCCCGCCTCGACAAAACCGATAAAGAGCGGCACCGAGGAGCAGGAGCAGAACGGGGTTACGGCGCCCAGGCCGACTGCCATGAAGCGGCTGCTGAGATTGCCGCGATTGCGGATGAATTCGCGCACGCGCTCCGGGCGCAGCAAGGCGCGCAATAGCCCCATGACATAGATGACCAAGGTGAGCAGGAACAGTATCTTGCTCACGTCCATGACGAAGAAATGAGCCGCCTCGCCGAAGGCCGAGCCTTGCAGCCCGGCCAGGTCGTAGATCAGCTTATCGGCCAGCCATTCAAACATGCTGAATTTCCGCGCCCAGTTCGGTCAGCAAGGCTTGGGTGCGGGCCTTTACTTCGTCGCGCGTGGCGCGGAACTGCGCCATGATTTCTTCTTCCGTTCCGGTCGCCTTGGCCGGGTCGCTGAGGGGCCAGTGGATTTTTTTCACGGCGCCGGGCACCACCGGGCAATGTTCGTCGGCGTGGCCACACACGGTTACCAGTATGTCGGCGTTGCGAAGCATGTCGTCGCTTACCTTGGTCGATTCCTGGCCGGAAATGTCCACTCCCGCTTCCGCCATCACGGCGATAGCGCGGGGGTTCTTGCCGTGGGCCTCGATGCCGGCGGACTCGACGTGGATGCCTGGACCGCCTAGGCGCTTGGCCCAGCCTTCGGCCATTTGGCTGCGGCAAGAGTTGCCGGTGCAGAGGAAAAGCAAGTTGATCGGTTTCGGGCTCATGTTATTTCATCCTGTGAAGTATGAAGTTCTAAATTAATTCAACATTAGGAATGTTTACCAAAGAAGGTCGAACTTGCATGGTGTTTAATATGTCAGTCAACAACAACGAAATATAACGATATAAGGAAAAACACGGGAGTGAGTATGGCGCCAATACTATATCCGAATAGACGTATATAGTAAAGTGTGGCGGCACTGGCGCAAGTTCTTGTAGGCGGCTGGAATTGACAATTTGAAAGCTGAGGTCTTTAAAGAGATTAGAAGCTTAGGAGATGCCATATTGGCCAGAGAAAAGGCTAGCTTAATAGTGGCCTTTTTACGAATCGGAAGCCGAGCTGCTTCCTTCGCCTATTCCGTGCCAAAGCTCTATGTTGTCGATAATAATCAATGGGATTTCCAAAATCCAACACACGATACGATAACAAAAGGAGAACATCATGAAACGATACATCCATGCCAGCCAAGCCTTGGCAAGCCTGGCTTTGGTGGCTTTAATTTCAGGATTCAGCGCCCAGGCGGGCGATTTTCCGGGGGGGAACGGTTTTGCGGCTACCCAACCCATGCCCACGTTGACGGCCGGAATGTATGGCACCCAAACGGGCGATGCCAACAGCGGTAACATGGGTCAATACTTGTGCCGCTCCAGTTCGCCTATCCAATTCACCATCAATATTGCCGATACCAACCCGGCTACAGCGAGCGCAACGCTGCAAATGGCGGTCTACGATGTAGATACAGACTATACTTCCAGCCCTGAAGTAGATTCTGTATATGTCAACAACGCCAAGGTCGGTACGCTGAACGGCGCAAACGGTACCTGGTTCTACAACGTGTTCAATGTCCCTATCGGTACCTTGGTGCAGGGTAGCAACACCGTCAAGGTCACGATCGACGACAACAACGGCGGCTGGTGCGTCCAGGTGGATTGGGGGGTGATTTCCTTGACCGGTGGATCCAACACCTCGCTGCAGATTCCCCGCGGTTGGATAACTCCGACGCAGGCAGCGGCCGGATCGTACATCAATATTTTCGCTGAAGTCAGCGGTAGTAATATCGTATCGGTGAAAACCTATTACGATTTGGGTGTTGGCGGATTGTACGAATTGGCGAACATGACCGATCCCGGTAAAACTAATACCTATAGCGGCCAGTTCCAGTTGCCGGCCGGGCTGCCCCCTGGGTACTTCAAGGACTTCAAGATCATCGCTACTGATGCAAATGGCAACAAAGCCTATTGGCCGGGTGTTGTCGTCCAATAAGTATCCTCCATCCGCAGCCTGCGGATGGAGGGTTTTGCTCGATGCCCGCGACTTTGGTATGCAAAAAACCGAATTGGCAGGTATTGGGTATGACAGGGCGCTATCTCAAGCGCAGCATTTGGCTGGCCGATCTGCCATTCCGGCCAATCGCTGAGCGTCTTGGCGGTAGGTGGGAAGGTCGATAACAGCCTGCTGCATGAAGTCCAGAATACGCACGGCCCACAGGGGCAGATGGGGGTGGAGGCGGTAGAATACCCAGGTGCCGTCCTTGCGCACCGATAGCATCCCTGCTTCGCGCATCACGCCGAGGTGCCGGGATATCTTGGGCTGAGCCATATCCAGCGCGTAAAACAGCTCGCATACGCAAAGCTCGCCGTCTTGCAGCAGTAGGCTCAATAGCCGCCGCCGGGTTTCGTCGGCAAGAGCGTCAAAGAAAGTTTGTTCGGAGAACATGCCCTTATAATATTTGAGGTGGTAGATATAGTAAAGCGCCTCGGCTATGGGGTTTAGATGGCATTTTCGCGGCTTCTTTGTACGTTCCAGGCGGCCGCTTCACAAGACGCGCTTTGCGCGTCGTCCTGGTCTCAGACAGACATCGATAGCGAATAATGATGTTCAGTCGCCATTAATAATGGAAATAGTGACACCCGCTTGGCTGGCCTGCCGGTCTGCATGGTAGCTGGAGCGCACCATAGGGCCGCTGGCGGTATGGGTATAACCCATCCCGTCGGCTGCGGCGGCAAACCGGTCGAACTGTTGCGGTTCGACGAAACGCGTCACCGGTAGATGGTGGCGGGTCGGTTGCAGATATTGGCCGATGGTCAGCATATCCACGCCATGGGCGCGCAACTCGCGCATTACGTCCAGAATTTCGTCGTCGCTTTCGCCCAGGCCGACCATTAGGCCGGATTTGGTGGTAATTTCCGGATGGCGGCGTTTGATTTCGGACAGAAGTTTCAGCGAATGGGTGTAGTCGGCGCCGGGGCGGGCTTGCTTGTAGAGGCGCGGCACGGTTTCCAGATTGTGGTTGAGCACGTCGGGCAACGCTGCGGCAAGGGTATCCAGGGCGATGTCCAGGCGTCCGCGGAAATCCGGCACCAGCGTTTCGATTTGGGTTCCCGGCGATTTTCCCCTCACGGCTTGGATGCAATCGACGAAATGTTGTGCGCCGCCGTCGCGCAGGTCGTCGCGGTCGACGCTGGTAATGACGACATATCGCAGCCGCAGCGCGGCTATGGTATCGGCTAGGTGTGCCGGCTCTTGAGGATCGGGGGGCAGGGGTTTGCCGTGAGCCACGTCGCAGAACGGACAGCGCCGGGTGCAGACATCGCCCAAAATCATGAAGGTCGCGGTGCCGTGGCTGAAGCATTCGCCGATATTCGGGCAGGAGGCTTCCTCGCACACGGTATGCAGCCCTTGGGCGCGCAAGGTGCGTTTGATTTCCTGGTACTTGACGCTGGTCGGCGCTTGGGCACGAATCCACTGCGGTTTGCGCAGGGGTTCGGCGGGCACGATTTTGATCGGAATGCGCGCGGTTTTGGCGGCGCCTGTTTCACGGCGGTCGGCGGTCATAAATACTTCCTCTTCTTGGGGCGGCAGCGGACTATTTTACCGGTTTGTCGCTGGTTTCCAGTGTGCGGATCAATGCCGCCGCCAGTTTTTCTTGCAACACTTCGATTTCCAGTTCGATTCCGCAGTCTTTGGCCTGGCTTACCCTCAGCCCTTCATAGCCGCATGGGTTGATGTTGAGGAAAGGCGATAAATCCATGTCCACGTTGAAGGAAAGTCCGTGGTAGCAGCAGCCGTTCTTGATGCGTAGCCCCAGCGCGGCGATTTTGGCATCGTCAACGTAGACGCCGGGGGCATTGTCGCGGCGCCGGGCGCTAACATCCAGGTCCGCCAGCAGGCCGATAACGGCCTGTTCGAGGCGGTGGACGAGTTCCTTCACGCCGATTCCGCGTCGTCGTAAATCCAGCAAAGTGTAGACGACGATTTGGCCCGGGCCGTGGTAGGTGATCTGGCCGCCGCGGTCGATCTTGATTACCGGAACGGTGCCCGCGTGCAATAAGTGTTCGGGTTTGCCCGCCAAGCCCTGGGTGTAGACCGGAGGGTGTTGCAGCAGCCAGAGTTCGTCGGGTGTATCCGGGCCGCGTTGCGCGGTGAAATCCTTCATGGCCTGCCAGATGGGCCGGTAGTCGGCAAGGCCTAGGTAACGGACTATGGGCGATGGGAAACGAGGAATGGGGGAGGGGGCCGCCGCGGCCAAAGCGTTTTCCACCGATTCCCCATTTCCCATCGTCCACCACCCCTTACAAAGCCATTACCACCATCGCATGCGCGGTGATGTCTCGGTACAGGTCGTCCAACTGCTGGCGCGATACGGCATTGATGGTGCAGGTCAGGCTGAGGTATTTGCCGCCGCGGCTGGCGCGCAGTTCCATGCTGGCGCCGTCGAAATCGGGCGCGTGGCGTCGTACTATTCTCAGCATTTCGTCGGCAAAACCGTCTTGTGTTTGCCCCATTATTTTGATGGGAAAGGGGCAGGGAAACTCTAGTAGGGATTCGTTTTCCAGGGTCATGCCGAGCCTCGCATAACGGTAGTCTTGTAATCCTGATACAGGTGGCGCATGCGGGCGAATAGCGGGCCCGGTTGACCGAGGCCCACCGCTTTGCCGTCGAGTTGGGTAATCGCTTGTATCTCCTTGGCGGAGGAGGTGAGCCAGAGTTCATCGGCGCGGCGTACGGTGGTTTCGGGGATGGGGCGTACCTGGTAAGGAATGCCTCCCGCAGCAGCTAGCTCCAATACCACGTCGTAGGTGATGCCGGGCAGCATCAAGTGTCCTTTGGGTGGGGCCAGCAGGGTTCCGTCTTGCACGACGAAGATATTGCTTGCCGCGCCCTCGCTCAAAAAGCCATTGCGCAGCAACACGGTTTCCGCCGCGCCGGCGTCCACCGCCAGTTGGCGCAGCAGGACGTTGGGCAACAGGGAAATGGCTTTGATGTCGCAGCGCAGCCAGCGGTTGTCCTCGGCTGTGATGGCCGCGACGCCTCTAGCAAGCGAATCTTCGGGCGCGGACGACATTGGGCTGGACATCATGAATACGGTCGGCGGCACGCCCTGCGGGAAGGCGTGCTCGCGCCGGGCGACGCCGCGTGTGATATGCAGGTAGAGCGACTGATCTTCGGGGGTGTTGCGCGCGATGAGTTCGCCGATCCGTAGCGCCCATTCTTCCGGGCCGTAGGGGTTGCTCAGGCGGATACCGTCCAGACTGTGCTGGAGGCGGCGCAGATGCTCTTCCAGGCGGAACGGGCGGCGCGAGTAGACCGGAATAAGCTCGTAGACGCCATCGCCGAAAATGAATCCGCGATCCAGCACCGGTACGCTTGCCTCACCCAAGGGCAGGAAACGGCCGTTGAGATAGACGATTTCTTCGCTCATTTTCCGACCATCAGGCGCAGGTTGTCCCAGGCACGGCCGAACATATTGGCTACGGAAACATTGTCCAGGGCGACTAAATCGTGTTCTGCAATGATTTTGCCGTCCAGGCTGATGCGTAGGGTGCCGACGGTTTGGCCGATGCTGAGCGGGGCCAGCAGCGGTTGACGGCTGACTAAGGTGGCGGCAATTTGGCCATATTGGCCGCGCGGTACGGTAACGAATAAATCGTCCGCCAGCCCGGCCTTCAGGACGTGTTCGCTGCCTTTCCACACCGGCAAGCTGGCGATAACCTGGTTTTTGGCGTAAGGGCGATAGGTTTCGAAATACTGGAAGCCGTAATTCAACAGCTTCTGGCTTTCCGATGCGCGCAGGTGGTCGCTATCGGCACCCACGACGACCGAAATAAAGCGGGTCTGGCCGCGCTTGGCGGAAGACACCAGGCAGTAACCCGCCGCTTCGGTATGTCCGGTCTTCATGCCGTCCACATAGGGATCTTGCCACAGCAAGCGGTTGCGGTTGGCTTGGCTGATGTTGTTGTAGCGGTATTCCTTGATCGAATACAAGGGGTAGAACTCGGGGAAATCGCGAATGATCGCTCGTGCCAGCAGTGCCAGGTCATGGGGGGTGGAATAGTGCCGCGGGTGCGGCAAGCCGGTCGCATTCATGAAATGGGTATTGACCATGCCCAGGCGTTGCGCTTCGCGATTCATCAAGGCAACAAAGGCGTCTTCGCTACCGGCGATGCCTTCCGCCAGGGCGATAGCGGCATCGTTGCCGGACTGGACGATCATGCCGTGCAGCAATTCGTCCACGGTCACCGGCTTGTTCGGTTGGATAAACATGCGCGAACCTTCGGCACGCCAGGCATGCTCGGAGACCGGCAGCGTCTGCTGCAGCGTGATCCTTCCCTGCTTTAAGGCCGTAAAACTGAGGTAGGCGGTCATCAGCTTGGTCAGGGATGCCGGTTCGATACGCTGGTCGGCTCTTTCCTGGGCGATTATTTGGCCGCTGTTATAGGCCAGCAGCGCATATCCCTTGGCGAATAAATTCGGCGCTGGCGGCAGTAGTGGTTGCGGCGGCGCGGCAAGGGCGAGGGGAGAGAAGAAGAACAAAATGCTGAGTAATGCGGATTTCATTGCATAGGCCATGGCTGATGATTGATAAGCGGTGAATTCGGCCGTCGTGGTCGATAGGAGTTTGCGCTTTCGGATATTTTTTAGCGTACCACCATCACCGGTTTGATTTCCAGGTTTTGCCACAGTTGCGCGGCGGCGGTTTGTGCTTCGGAGGTGCTATGGTAGGGGCCTAGGTGTACACGGAAAAGACCGTCGCGCGACAAAATTCTAAGGTTGTCGGCCAAAGAGCCGATTTGTTCCCGGACGCGGGATAGCAGGGTTTCCGCGTTCTGCTCCGTAGCAAACGCGCCGAGTTGCAGATAGATATTGCCGCTAGCCTCATTGTCGGCCAGCGGCGAAGAGACTGGCGGGCTTATCGTCATCGGCTTGGCGGCTTGGGCCAGCGGAGCCGCCGGGTCGATGCTGTCCACCTCGACGCGCGCGCTGCCGTGGCCGACGATGCCTAGCCTGTGGGCCGCGGTATAGGAAAGGTCGATCAGGCGCCCGTTGAGGAAGGGGCCGCGGTCATTGATCCGCACGACGACCGATTTATGGTTGCTTAAATTGGTAACCATGGCGTAGCTGGGTATCGGCAAAGTGGGGTGGGCCGCCGTCATGCCGTACATATCGTAGGGTTCCCCGCTGGAGGTTCTTTGGCCGTTGAATTTCCGCCCATACCAGGAGGCGATACCCTCCGCTTTATAAGGCTGCAGGCGGGTTTCAGGGACAAAGTTCTGGCCGAGTACGGAATAGGGGTTGTTGGCAAATTTGTTCAGCGGCTCAAGTTTCGGTACGGCGTCGGGAATGGCGTCGAGATTTTCCGGCGGGTTCTCGCCCGGCCCGTCGTCTTGATAGTAACCGCCGCCGTATTTGATCGCGGCGGCGCGGGGCGGCGTCTTTGTGGATTTTTCCGGGGCGCTCGGCGCGGTTGGCTTGACGGCATTGCCGGCGCATCCGCCGAGAAACAGCAACACGAGGAAAAGCAGGGCAAAACGGTTAGGCATGAAGTGTCTGCCGGTAAAGGGAATGGCGAGAATTATACCCCCGAAAACGGGAAGAAACCGTAGCGGCGCTTTTGCCGTTTAGGATTTGACCAGCTTGCGGTGGGTCTGAACGCTCATCAAAATGCCGAACCCCAACAACAGGGTAACCATCGATGTGCCACCGTAGCTTACCAGCGGCAGCGGTACCCCGACCACCGGCAGGATGCCGCTTACCATGCCGATGTTAACGAAGGCATAGGTGGCAAAGGTGAGGGTAATGCTACCGGCGAGCAGGCGCCCGGATAAGGTCGTCGCGTTGGAGGCGATGACGAGTCCGCGGCCGATAATGATGGAAAACAGCAATAGCAGCAGCAGGCTGCCGAGCATGCCGAACTCTTCTCCCAACACCGCGAAAATGAAGTCGGTATGGCGCTCAGGCAGAAAGTCGAGATGGGCTTGCGACCCGCGGAGCCAGCCTTTGCCCTCAAAACCGCCCGACCCCAGCGCAATGGTCGATTGGATGATGTGATAACCCGCCCCGAGCGGGTCTTGAGTCGGGTCGAATAGGGTCAGGATGCGCTGACGCTGATAATCGTGCATCAGCGACCACAATACCGGAGTGCTGGCGGCGCCGGCGGCGATCAATCCGACGATGATTTTCCAGCTCAAACCGGCGAAAAACAGCACGTAAAAACCGGACGCCGCAATGAGCAGCGCTGTGCCCAGATCCGGCTGTCTGACGATTAGCCCCACCGGCACCACCAGCAACAAGGCGGCCAGCGCGAAGTCCTTGATCCGCAGCGTGGCTTGGCGGAAATCGAAATACCAGGCCAGCATCATCGGCACGGCTATTTTCATGAATTCCGACGGCTGGATACGGCCAACGCCGATGGATAGCCAGCGCCGCGCGCCATGGCTTACTTCGCCGAACAAGGCAACGCCTATCAGCAGCACCAAACCGAGCACATAGGCCGGGATAGCCAGCCGCAGCAGGTGTTGGGGGGGGATGTTGGCCAAAATCCACATGATCGCCAGGGCCACGGCAATATTCACCATTTGGCTGGAGACGCGCTCAAAGTCTTGCCCTGTCGCGCTGTAGAGAACCAGCAAGCCATACAACATGACGGCGGAAATGGCGGCCAACAGGAAGCCGTCGATATGGCTGCCCAGCCGTAGCATCAGTTGTCTAATCATTGTTGCCTTCCTCGGGTTTTTCCTTGGCGACCGGTTCCGGCGGGAGTTTGCCCAACAGCCAGTAATCCATCACTTGCCGCGCTATCGGCCCTGCGGCCGATCCGCCGTGGCCGCCGTTTTCCACCAGAACCGCCAGGGCGATTTTCGGGTCTTCCGCCGGGGCGTAAGCGATAAATACGGCGTGGTCGCGATAGCGTTCGGCGACGCGGCTGGCGACGTATTTTTCCGTTTGTTTAATGCCGATCACTTGAGCCGTTCCGGTTTTGGCGGCGGTGGCGTAAGGGGCGTTGATAAAGGCGCCGGCGGCCGTGCCGCCGGGTTTGGTGACATCAATCATGGCGCTGCGCACCAATTCCAGATTTTCCGCCTTGATCGGCAATTGCCGCGGCGTAATCTTGGCAACCGGACGCATCTGGTTGGTGGTGCTGTCTTGAATGGCGCGAACAAGATGGGGGCGGATCACGGTTCCATTGTCGGCCAGAATCGAGGTGGCGAAGGCTAATTGTAAGGGTGTCGCTAAATTGTAGCCCTGGCCGATGCCGACGCTGACGGTGTCGCCGGCATACCATTTTTGCTTATAGCGCTTTTGCTTCCATTCCCGCGAGGGTAGCAGCCCGGTTAGTTCGCCTTCGATATCGATACCGGTTTTCTTGCCGAAACCGAATTGGCTGATGAATTTGAAGATATTGTCCGGCCCGAGGTCGTTGGCCAGGCTGTAATAGTAGGTGTCGCAGGATACTACGATGGATTTGTGCAAATCCACGCTGCCGTGGCCGCCCGGCTTCCAATCGCGGTAATGGTGGCTGTTGCCGGGGAGCATGAAATAGCCGGGGTCGGAAATGGCGTAGGAGGGCGTGCGCTTGTTATATTCCAGCCCCGCCAGCGCCATGAAGGGTTTGAACGTGGAGCCGGGCGGATATTGGCCGCGTAAGGCGCGGTCGGTCAGCGGCTTATCGGGCGAGTTATTCAGCAGATCCCAGTTGAGGGAGTCGATGCCATCGACGAACAGATTGGGGTCGAAGGTCGGCTGGCTGACCAGCGCTAGAATTTCGCCGGTTTTGGGGTCGATCGCCACCAGCGCGCCACGCCGTTCCCCGAAAGCGTTTTCGGCGATTTTCTGCAGCTTGCTATCGAGGGACAGGTAAAGGTTGTTACCCGATACCGGTGCGGTACGGCTCAATATGCGCACGGCACGGCCTGCGGCGTCGGTTTCCACGCGCTGCACCCCGGTAATGCCATGGAGCGCCTTTTCGTAGCTTTGCTCTATGCCGGACTTGCCGATATGGTCGCTGCCGCGGTAGTTGGAGAGCTCTCCCGCTTCGTCCAGCTGTTCCAAATCGTCGTCGTTGAGGCGGCCGATATAACCGATGGCATGGGAGGCCAAACCGCCTTGGGGATAATTTCTGAACAAACGGGCCTTGATTTCGACTCCCGGGAAGCGGTAGCGGTTAACGGCGAAACGCGCTACTTCTACGTCGTTAAGCCGGGTGCGCAGCGGCAGGCTTTCGAAGTTGTGGCTTTCCTCCATCAGTTTTTTGAAGCGGCGCCGGTCTTTGGGCGTTATTTCGACCAGGGCCGCCAGTTCGTTGATGGTTTTCTCCAGGTCCTTGATTTTGCCGGGCGTGACTTCCAGGGTATAGGCGGAATAATTGTGCGCCATCACGACGCCGTTGCGGTCGAGGATCAGACCCCGGCTGGGGACGACAGGAACGACGGAGATCCGGTTGTTTTCCGCTAGGGTATGGTAATACTCGTGCTGAATGACCTGAATATAGAAAAACCGCGCGATTAGGGTGAAAAACAAAAACAGAACGAATGCCGCCCCGATGGCCAAGCGTACCCTGAAATAATACAGTTCGCGCTGGTGGTCTTTGAGCTCTGTCCTGTGTCTCATGCCGTTTCGGGGTCAGATTTTCGGCGTTGCGGCATTTCCAGAATCGACGGCAACAACGGCCACAGCAGGGCCGTGGTGAGTGAACTGAGGAAGTAATACACTAAGTTGACACTGCTTGAGCTGCTAAACAGGTTGATGATCAAAATCAGGGTTTGTACCAGCAAGAGCACGGGAAAAATGTGCAGAGACTGATGCCACAAGGGGAACATCAGGATGCGGCGGCGCAAGGCCAAAACCAAGAACGCCGCCAGAGCATAGGCCAAGGCGTGTTGGCCGAACAGCGTGCCATTGGCGACGTCCATGCAGAGGCCCAATATCCAGACTATGCCGATGCCGACGCGGCGCGGCAGATTAACCACCCAGTACAAGGAGACCAGCAGTACAAAATCGGGTCTCAGCCACAGCAGAAACCCCTCTCCGGGCAACAAATTCAGTATTAGCGCCGCGAGGAGCGTCAGGACAATAAAACGGATGCTGGCCGCGGCCAGCAGATGTTGCGGCGAGGAGGTGGAAAGCGACACTAGTGTTGTCCCCCCGGGGTTTTTTTGGCAGGGAGCGTGTCGGCGGCGGCCGGCGGCGGCAGTGCGGGCTGCGGCGGAACGCTTACGACCAGCAGTTGCTTGTGGCGGTCGACCCCGGCGCTGGGTGAGCAGGTGATTTTGGCAAAGGCATAGGCGGCATTGCGCTCGATTTTGCTCACCACGGCAACGGGAAGGCCGGCGGGGTAGGTGCCGTCGATGCCGGAGGTCACCAGCACGTCGCCGTTGACGATGTCGGTGTTGACCGGCATGAAGGGAAGATCGAGCGTCCCGTCCTGGCCGTTGCCGAATACCACGGCTCGGGTGCCGTTGCGCAGCACGGCTACCGGCACGGCTTGATCCTTGTCGGTAATCAAGGTGACTTCGCTGCTGAAAGGGTAGACCCGTGTGACTTGGCCGACAATGCCGACATTGTCCATTACCGCTTGGCCTGCGTTGATTTGTTGCGCCGAGCCTTTATCGAGAAAAATTTTACGCGAAAAGGGATCGCGCCCGGTGTAGAAAATTTCCGCCATCACGGTCTTTCCGGCTTCATGTTTGCGTGCGTTCAAGAGTTTGCGCAAAAAGGTGTTTTCTGCCTGCAGCGATTGGGCGTGTTGCAATTGGAGGGCGTTGGCCAGGCGCTGCTGTTTAAGCGCGTCGTTCTCTTTATGTAAGGCGCTTTGGGTGACGAAGAAAGAGCCGATTTGTTCCATCAGTATCTGCGGGCTGTTGGCGAGCTGCTGCAAGGGGTAGATAACGACGGACAGGGATTGACGTAGCGTCAACAGGTAGTGTTGGTGGGCGTCCAAGACCATGAGCCACACCGAGAGCAGCGTGAACAACACGATACGGACCAGCGGACTGGGGCCGCGGTTGAAAAAGGGTGGCGGTTGATGATCCATGAGCCGTCAGCGGGGGTCGAACGAATAAAAGAGGTGCCGGATTGTGCTT
Source organism: Sulfuricellaceae bacterium (assembly GCA_019911985.1). Taxonomy (GTDB): domain Bacteria; phylum Pseudomonadota; class Gammaproteobacteria; order Burkholderiales; family UBA9220; genus JAIOJO01. The sequence goes on from JAIOJO010000158.1 coordinate 12,772, forward strand.
GGCGCGGCCAGCAGGAGGGTGCCGCCCGCCCTGTCGGGGATGCGAGCCGCCCTCGTCAAGACCACGTGCTACTCATTAATCATTGGTGAACACGCTACCCAGTTTGTCCATTTCTTCAAGGGCGCGCCCGGTGCCGCGTACTACGCAGGTGAGCGGGTCTTCGGCTACGATCACCGGCAAGCCGGTTTCTTCCATCAGCAAGCGGTCGATGTCGCGCAGCAGAGCGCCGCCGCCGGTCAGCACCATGCCTTTTTCGGCAATGTCCGCGCCCAGTTCCGGCGGGGTTTGCTCTAGCGCGGATTTGACCGCGCTGACGATGCTGTTGAGGGGGTCGGTCAGCGCTTCCAAAATTTCATTGCTGGAAATCGTGAAACTGCGGGGGATGCCTTCCGCCAGGTTGCGGCCCTTGACTTCCATTTCCCGGACTTCGGAACCGGGGAAAGCGGAGCCGATTTGTTTTTTGATTTTTTCCGCGGTAGCGTCGCCGATCAACATGCCGTAGTTGCGGCGGATATAGTTGATGATGGCTTCGTCGAATTTATCGCCGCCGACCCGCACCGAGGCGGAATAGACGATGCCGCCGAGGGAAATCACGCCCACTTCGGTGGTGCCGCCGCCGACATCCACGACCATCGAGCCGGTCGCTTCGGCCACCGGCAGGTCGGCGCCGATGGCGGCCGCCATCGGTTCCTCGATCAAATACACTTGCCGGGCGCCCGCACCGATCGCCGATTCGCGAATGGCGCGGCGTTCCACTTGGGTGGAGCCGCAGGGTACGCAAATGATGATGCGCGGGCTGGGGGAGAGCAGCCGCGAGTCATGCACCTTTTTGATGAACTGCTTGAGCATCTGTTCGGTGATGGTGAAATCGGCGATCACCCCGTCTTTCATCGGCCGGATGGCGGTGATGTTGCCGGGTGTGCGGCCTATCATCTCCTTCGCCTCGATGCCGATGGCCTGGATGGTTTTCTTGGAGCCGGGTCCGCCTTCCTGGCGGATGGCGACGACGGAGGGTTCGTCTAGAACGATGCCCTTGCCGCGTACGTAGATTAGTGTGTTGGCCGTGCCAAGATCGATGGCTAGGTCGGTGGAGAAATAACCGCGTAAAAATCCAAACATAAATTCGTGTCCCGCCGGAAAAGGGGTATTTAAGGAAATACGCTATAATAGCGCAATCTGGTTTACCGTTTAAAGCGCTTAAGGTGATTTTTCATGACATTGAATTTGGACGACGTTAAACGCATCGCCCATTTGGCCCGAATTGCCGTGGACGAGCAAGAGGCTGGCGGCTATTTGACGCAGCTTTCCGCGATTTTTGGCTTGGTCGAGCAAATGCAGGCCGTCGATACCGGCGGGATCGAGCCGATGTCCCATGCTCAGGATCTTGTCCTGCGATTGCGCGACGATGCCGTGACCGAATCCGACCAACATAGCTTGTTCCAGTCCGTCGCCCCCCAAGTAGAGGCGGGACTGTACTTGGTACCCAAGGTGATCGAATAAAATTTCAGGTTTAGGCGTCAAGGCTAGGCGGTATTGCTTCGCTTAACCCTTAACGCCCAACCCTTAACGCCCAACCCTTAACGCCCTAAAAATCCCACACGAAAAAAATGATCAACGCTACGTTAAAAGAATTGGCTGCCCTCCTGGCGGGAAAAAAAATATCCAGCGTCGAGCTGACGCAACAATTCCTGAGCCGCATTGCCACGCACAACCCCGACCTCAATGCCTTTATCACCGTCGATGAAGAAGCCAGCCTGAAACAGGCGCGCGCCGCCGACGAAATGATCGCCCGCGGCGAAGCCCAGCCCTTGACGGGTATTCCGCTGGCGCAGAAGGACATTTTCTGCGCCCAGGGCTGGCGCACCACCTGCGGTTCGCAGATGCTGCACGATTTTATCGCCCCCTACGACGCCCATGTGATCGAACAATTCAAGCATGCCGGGGCGATCAACCTGGGCAAAACCAATATGGACGAATTCGCCATGGGTTCGTCCAACGAAACGTCTTATTACGGCAAGGTGAAAAATCCGTGGGATCGCCAAGCCGTTCCCGGCGGCAGTTCCGGCGGTTCCGCCGCGGCGGTGGCGGCGCGCTTGGCGCCGGCGGCCAGCGGCACCGACACCGGCGGCTCGATACGCCAGCCCGCCGCGCTGTGCGGCATCACCGGCCTCAAACCGACTTACGGCGTGGTGTCGCGCTACGGCATGATCGCTTTCGCGTCCAGTCTGGACCAGGGCGGGCCTATGGCCAAGAGCGCGGAAGACTGCGCCTTGCTGCTCAACGTCATGGCCGGATTCGACGCACGGGATTCCACCAGCCTGGAGCGCGAAAAAGAGGATTATACCCGCGGCTTGGATCAGCCCTTGGCCGGACTGAAAATCGGCCTGCCCAAGGAGTTTTTTGCCGCAGGCCTCTCCGCCGACGTAGCCCAGGCGGTTGAAGCCGCCATCGCCGAGTACCGTAAGCTGGGTGCCGAGACGGTGGAAATATCCCTGCCCAACAGTCATTTGGCGATTCCGGTCTACTACGTGTTGGCTCCGGCTGAGGCGTCGAGCAATCTGTCGCGCTTCGACGGCGTGCGCTACGGCTACCGCGCCCCGGAATACGGCGACCTGCTCGACATGTACAGCAAGACCCGCGCCCAGGGTTTCGGCGCGGAAGTGAAGCGGCGCATCATGATCGGCACTTACGTGCTTTCCGCCGGCTATTACGATGCCTATTATCTCAAGGCCCAGAAGCTGCGCCGCCTGATCGCGCAGGATTTTACCGAGGCTTTCAAGCAATGCGACCTCATCATGGGGCCGACCGCGCCGACGACCGCTTTCAACCTGGGCGAGAAGAGCGACGACCCGGTATCCATGTACCTGTCGGATATCTACACTATCGCCGTCAACTTGGCGGGGCTGCCGGGCATGTCCGTCCCCTGCGGATTCGGCGCAGACGGCCGGCCGGTGGGTTTGCACCTGGTCGGCAATTATTTCAGCGAGGCCCGGATGCTCAACGCGGCCCACCAATACCAGCAAGCGACGGACTGGCATAGCCGCAAGCCACGGCTTCCGGGCGAGGAGTAATGGGTATGAGCGATGAGATAAAGCTTATGCCGGCACCCATTACCCATCCGTCATCACTCGTTACCAGGAAATGACTATGCAATGGGAAGTCGTAATCGGGCTGGAAACCCACGCCCAACTGAATACCGTCTCGAAGATTTTTTCCGGTGCTTCTACCGCTTACGGCGCCGCGCCGAACACGCAGGCCAGCGCGGTGGACCTCGCCTTGCCCGGCGTGCTGCCGGTGATGAATAAGGCCGCCCTGGAAAAAGCCGTCAAGTTCGGCCTGGCTGTCGGTGCGGAAATCAGCCGCCGCTCGGTGTTCGCCCGGAAAAACTATTTTTACCCGGATTTGCCCAAGGGCTACCAAATCAGCCAACTCGACCTGCCTATCGTGGTTGGCGGCTCTTTGTCGGTCCAGGTCGGCGACACGGAAAAAACCGTCCGCCTGACCCGCGCCCATTTGGAAGAAGACGCCGGAAAATCCCTGCACGAGGACTTCCACGGCATGACCGGCATCGATCTTAACCGCGCCGGCACGCCCTTGCTGGAAATCGTCACCGAACCGGACATGCGTTCCGCCCAGGAAGCCGTTGCCTATGCCAAGGCGCTGCATTCGCTGGTGCGCTGGATCGGCATCTGCGACGGCAACATGCAGGAAGGCTCCTTCCGCTGCGACGCCAACGTTTCGGTGCGCCCCAAGGGCGTGGAAAAGCTCGGCACCCGTTGCGAAATCAAGAACCTCAACTCCTTCAAGTTCCTGGAAAAGGCCATCGAGTACGAGGTGCGGCGCCAGATCGAAATTTTGGAGGACGGCGGCCGCATCGTGCAGGAAACCCGGCTGTACGACTCCGACAGGGACGAAACCCGCTCGATGCGCTCCAAGGAAGAAGCCAACGATTACCGCTATTTTCCCGACCCCGACCTGCTGCCCATGGCGGTGAGCGGCGCTTACATCGAGCAGGTGCGCGCCACCCTGCCCGAACTGCCGCCGGCCAAGCGCGAGCGCTTCCAGCGGGAATACGCTTTACCCGGCTACGATGCCGGCGTGTTGACCGCCTCGCGGGAGCTGGCCGCCTACTTTGAGGACGTGGCGCAAACCTTGGGCGGCGAGGCCAAATTGGCGGCCAACTGGATCATGGGCGACCTCTCCGCTTCGCTTAACAAGGATGGCAAGGAAATCGCCGCGAGCCCGATTTCCAGCCGTCAACTGGCGGGTCTGCTGAAGCGCATCCAGGACGGTACCCTTTCCGGCAAAATCGCCAAGGAGGTCTTTGCGGCGATGTGGGCGGGCGAGGGCGACGCCGACCGGATCATCGAAACCCGCGGCCTGAAACAGGTGTCCGACAGCGGCGCCATCGAGAAGATCGTGGATGAAATCATCGCCGCGAATCCCGCTCAGACGGCGGAATACCGCTCGGGCAAGGACAAGCTGTTCGGCTTTTTCGTCGGCCAGGCGATGAAGGCGAGCAAGGGCCAGGCCAACCCGCAGCAACTCAACGATATTTTGAAGAAAAAACTGCAAGCTTAGGCATTAACCGAGGATTTAAGGCGAGCTTTTAGAAAAAAGGCCGCCGCTCAGTTGCCTATCGAAGTCTTGGGAGGCTTACCGTGAGCTGCGAACTCTGTGCTTCCCCCGGCGGCGAAATCGTGTGGCAAGACGACCGCTGCCGGGTTGTCTGGGTGAACGATCCGAATTATCCGGCTTTTTGCCGGGTGATCTGGGTTGCGCACGTGAAGGAAATGACGGATCTGGCTCCGGCGGAGCGGATTCACCTGATGTCGGTGGTATTCGCCGT
>JAIOJO010000159.1 GCA_019911985.1 Sulfuricellaceae bacterium
CCGCCGCCGCCCGAGCCGGAGGTAAAAAAGCCGGAACCGGAGCCGCCCAAGGAGGTAGTGAAGGAAACGCCCAAGCCCAAAGAGGTGCAGCCGACGCAGGCGGACATCAATCTCAAGGCGAAAAAGCTCAAAGAAGAGCAGGCACGCAAGGAGCAGAAAGAGCAGCAGCGTCAAAAAGAGGAAAAACTTAAACAGCAGGAACCGCTCAAGCAGTCACAGCAAGAGCGCGCCCGGCAGGAAGCACGCAAGCGGCAGGAGCAGGAGAAGGCGGATGCCCAGCAACGCCAACAGATGGAGGCGCAGAAACAGCAAGCCGCGCAGCAGGCGGCCCAGTTCGCGGCGCAAAACAGTTTGGTGAACGATTTCAAGGGCCGGATACAAAGCAAAATCAAGCATTACGTGATCGTGCCGCCCGATTTGGCGGGCAACCCGCAGGCGGAGTTCGACGTAACCTTGATTCCGACGGGCGAGGTCTTAGCCGTGCGCTTGACCCGCAGCAGCGGCAATAGCGCTTACGATAGCGCGGTGGAGCGGGCCATTTACAAGGCGCAGCCCTTGCCTTTGCCGCCGGACCCGGCCTTGTTTAGCCGCTTCCGCGAACTGCATTTAAAATTTAGGCCAAATGAATAGGTAGCTCATGGAAATTGTACGAATGATCGATAGCCAGCCCCCAGCCGCTTCTCCCGGCGGCGAGGACGCGAAAGCGCAAGGAAAATTATTTTTCGAAGCATTGGCCGGCACCTTGGCGTGCCTCTCGGTGCGCGGTTTCCGGCGTGCCGCGGCGGTGGCTATGCTCGGCTTGCTGGCGGCCCAATCCGCGCATGCCGCTTTGGATATCGAGATTATCGGTAGCGGCGCAACGCAAATTCCCATCGCCGTCGTGCCTTTCGCCCAGGAAAACACGCTGAGCCAAAGCATTACTGGCGTGGTGACCGCCGACCTGACCCGCAGCGGCCTGTTCCGCAGCGTGGAGACCGCGGGCGTGACGCCCCAGCCCTACCAGCCGTCGGACGTGCGTTACCCCGATTGGCGATCCCGCGGCGCCGACGCGCTGGTGATCGGCAGCGTTGCGCCGACAGCGGACGGCCGTTTGACGGTGCAGTTCCGGCTGATGGATACGGTCAAGCAGACGCAACTGGCCGGATTGAGCTATACCGTGACGCCGGGGCAACTGCGCCTGACGGCCCACCGCATAGCCGACATCATTTACGAAAAACTCACCGGAGATGCCGGCGTGTTCAGCACCCGCATCGCCTATATCGTCAAACAGGGGCGCAATAACTACGAGCTGCAGGTGGCCGACGCCGACGGTTACGGGCCGCAGACCATGCTGCGCTCGCGCGAGCCGATCATTTCTCCCGCCTGGGCGCCGGACGGAATGCGCTTGGCGTATGTGTCTTTCGAGCAGAAAAAGCCGGTGATTTACGTCCAGTCGCTGCAGACGGGGAAGCGCATGGCGGTCGCCGCATTCAAGGGCAACAACAGCGCACCGGCGTGGTCGCCGGACGGCAGCAAGCTGGCCGTGGTGCTGACCCGCGACGGCAATTCGCAGATTTATTCGATCAATGCCGACGGCAGCGGCCTCAAGCGTATCAGCCACAGCCCGCTGATCGATACCGAGCCTAATTGGTCGCCGGACGGCCAGTGGATTTTGTTCACCTCCGACCGGGGCGGCAGTCCGCAAATCTATCGCATGACGGCCGACGGCGGGCCTGCCGCGCGCCTGACTTTCGACGGCAGCTACAATGCCTCGCCGCACTATAGCCCCGACGGCAAGAGCTTTACCTTTATTCAGCGTCTCAACGGCCAGTTTCACGTGGCGGTTCAAGACATCGCTAGCAGCCAGGTGCAGGTATTGACCGACACCCGGCTGGACGAATCCCCGAGCTTTGCGCCGAATGGCAAGATAATACTTTACGCTACCGAAATCGGCGGGCGTGGGGTATTGGCGGCTGTTTCCAGCGACGGCCGGGTGAAACAACGGTTGACCGTACAGGGTGGGGATGTGCGGGAACCGGCATGGGGTCCCTTGTTAAAAAACTGATCTAAAACCTAGGAGAAGTAAAAATGAAGAAAGTTGCTTTAAGCTTGATGGTTCTGAGTTTGTTGGCCGGTTGCGCCAGCCAGGGCGTAACGGATAAGAAGGCCGCCGTGGAAGATCATAATGTCGGCGCGAACGCCAACGGCGTCAAGCAGTCGGACGTTTCCGCCAATCCTTTGCACGACCCGAACAATATCCTGTCCAAGCGCAGCGTGTACTACGATTTCGACAAGTATGACGTCAAGGCCGAGTATAAGCCCATGGTCGAGGCGCATGCCAAGTATCTGACCAGCCATGGCGATGCCAAGGCCACGCTGCAAGGCAATACCGACGAGCGCGGCAGCCGCGAATACAACCTGGCACTGGGCCAGCGCCGTGCCGACGGCGTGCGCAAAATGATGAACGCCATGGGTGTTGCCAATAAACAAGTGGAAGCCGTATCGTTTGGCGAAGAAAAACCCAAGTCCGATTGCCATGACGAGTCTTGCTGGAAAGAAAACCGCCGCACGGATATCGTTTACCAAGGCGAATGAGTATGCGCCGGACTAGCCTCGTTTTACTAGGCTGTCTGTGTTTGAACAGCCCGAGCTTCGCCGGGCTGTTCAGCGACGACGAAGCGCGCCAGAACGTGGCGCAATTGCAGCAGCAGACCCAGGCCATGGATGCGCGGCTGGTGAAGCTGGAAAATGCAATCAACAGCAACACGCTGGTTGACGTGCTCAGTCAATTGGACGGCCTGAAAACCGACATGAGCCAGATGCGCGGCCAACTGGAGGTTTTGTCTCACGATTTGGAGACGACCCAGAAACGCCAAAAAGATTTATACGTCGATCTGGATACCCGCTTGCGGCGCTTGGAAGGCGGTTCCTCCGCGGCTTCGCCTGCACCTACGGATACGCCGGACGCCAAGGACGCGCCTAAGCTCACGGAAGCGGTCACCTCCGATCCCGAAGCGGAAAACCGGGCCTACGAGGCGGCGCTGAGCCAGTTTAAAATTGGCAATTACACGGGGGCCGTGACGGGCTTCCAAAACTTCGTCGATACCTATCCGAAGAGTTCGCTTGCGCCGAGTGCGCAGTATTGGGTCGGTAATTCCTACTTTAGCCTGCGCGATTTTAAAAACGCGATCGCCAGCCAACAGAAATTGATCAGCCTCTATCCCAAGCACCAGAAGGTGCCGGACGCGATGTTGAACATCGCCACCAGTTACCAAGGGATGGGTGACGCGGCCGCGGCGAAAAAGACGCTGGAAGAACTGGCGGCCAAGTTTCCCTTGAGCAACGCGGGGGAATTGGCGAAGAAACGGCTAGGGGCGCACTAAGTTGGCGAGTGCGGCCGCCTCGCTGCGTGTCAGCGAGATTTTCTATTCATTGCAGGGCGAAACCAGCCGGGCCGGGTGGCCTACCGTGTTTGTGCGCCTGACCGGCTGCCCGCTGCGCTGTGGCTACTGCGACACCCGCTACGCCTTTCAGGGCGGCGAGACGCTGACGCTGGCGGCCATATTGCAGCAGGTCGCGGCGTACCGGCCGCGCTTTGTGACGGTGACCGGGGGCGAGCCCTTGGCGCAAAAAAATTGCCCGGATTTGCTGGCCGCCTTGTGCGACGCCGGCTATTCCGTTTCGCTGGAAACCGGCGGTTCTCTCGATATC
>JAIOJO010000160.1 GCA_019911985.1 Sulfuricellaceae bacterium
TCGTAAGTCTGCTTATCCTCGGCTTTTTTGGCTGGCGCATCCAAACCGAAATCAACCGCGGCATTGGCTCTATCAAAGCAGCCTTGGCTGAAATCGCACAAGGCAATTTGGGCATCCGGGTAACATTGAAGTCACAAGACGAATTCGGAGAAATGGCCAAGTCTCTAGATGAAACGGCGGCCCGCCTGAGAGAAATAATAAGCAGCGTAAAAAACGCCGCCGACCAAGCGGCGCAATCTTCCGACGGCATGTCTCACCAGGTCGAGCTTTTAATCGAACGCGGGCATGCCCGAAACGAACGCATCATGGCTGTTTCCGCCGCCATGGAGCAAATCACCGTAGCCAATTCGGAAGTCTCCAGCTTAGCCGGTAATGCGGCTGAAGCAGTGAAGCTTAATCAAGATTTGGCCCACAACGGCGACGCCAATATGAGCAAGAACCAAGCCGCGATGGAAAAGGTTGTCACGACGGTGAATAGCTCCGTCAACATCATCAACAAGCTTAGCGACTCGATCCAAAAAATCGGACAAATCACTACCGTGATCAAAGAGATAGCAGAGCAAACCAACCTATTGGCGCTCAACGCCGCCATCGAAGCCGCCCGCGCCGGCGAGCAAGGGCGCGGATTTGCCGTTGTGGCGGACGAAGTCAGGAAACTCGCCGAACGCACCTCTACTAGCACCAATGAAATCTCCGGCGTCGTCGATTTGATTCGCTCGGAAACGAGTTCTGCCGTGGGTGCCATGGGCGAAGTCGACCGCGAAGTTGGCGAAGGCGCGAACTATAGCCGACTGACCGGCGAGGCCTTGAAGCAGATTGTCGAGGCCGCCAACAAAGTAACGGAAATGGTCGAACAAATCGCCAGTAGCACCAAGGAACAAGCTTCCGCCACGGATGATGTTGCGCAGAATCTTGAGGGGATTTCGTCCGTTACCGAAGAGAATGCGGCAAGCATCCAACAAGTAGGCGATACTTCAATGCAAGTGGCTCACATTGCCATCGAACTGCAGAAAATCGTAGGCCAATTCAGACTATAAGACACCACATTTCGCCCAAGCGCTTTCTCGCAAGCACCGATATAAGCTACGTAACAAACTGCGAAGGCGCCACTTGAGGCTATCGCCACACAACCAGGTATCCATGCAATTGCTCCCCAAAGAAATTTTCAAAGCTTATGATATTCGCGGCATCGTCGGCAAAACGCTGACGCCGGAACTGGTCGAGGCCATCGGCCATGCCATTGGCTCGGAGGCCAAGGCTCGTCTGCAGACAACTATTGTCATTGGCCGCGACGGACGGCTTTCCGGCGCGAATTTATTATCGGCCCTAGCAACAGGCTTACGCCGGAGTGGAATCAATGTAATTGATCTAGGTCTAGTCGCAACGCCCATGGTGTATTTTGCCGCCCATCACCTGCAAACGAACAGCGGAGTAATGCTTACCGGCAGCCACAACCCACCCGACTACAATGGCTTAAAAATGGTTTTGGCCGGCGAAACCTTGGCCGGCGAGCAAATTCAGCGTTTACGCATACGGGTGGAACAAGGCGACTTGTCCTACGGCAATGGCCGTTACCGTCAACATGATATTGGCGACGAATACATTGAGCGCATTGCCAGCGATATCAAGCTAGCACGGCCCCTGAAAATACTTGTCGATTGCGGCAATGGCGTAGCGGGCGATTTCGCCCCCAAGCTCTATCGGCGGCTGGGCTGTGAGGTAAGCGAACTTTTTTGCGAAGTGGACGGGCGTTTCCCCAACCATCACCCCGATCCTTCCCAACCCGATAATCTGCAAGATCTAGTGGTCGCCTTAAGAAATACGGATGCCGAAATCGGTTTGGCTTTTGACGGGGACGGCGATCGTTTAGGCGTCGTCGCCAAAGACGGCCGCATCATTTTTCCCGACCGGCAATTGATGTTGTACGCTCAAGACGTGCTCTCGCGTCACCCCGGTGCGCAAATCATCTATGACGTAAAATCCACCCGCAAGCTTGCCCCTTGGATCAAAAAGCATGGCGGCATCCCTCTTTTATGCCGCACCGGCCACTCTCTGATTAAAGCGAAAATGAGGGAAAGCGGCGCTCTGCTGGCTGGCGAGATGAGTGGGCATGTTTTTTTCAAGGAGCGCTGGTACGGCTTTGACGATGGGCTCTATGCTGGAGCGCGTCTCCTGGAGTTTTTAAGCCAACAAGCCGATATCGACGCCACCCTCCACGGCTTGCCCGATACGATCAATACGCCCGAACTTCATATCGACATGGCCGAGGGTGAAAATCACAGTGTCATAGAGCATCTGCAAGCCACCGCCGAATTTCCAGGAGCGGAAGAAATCATCACCAT
>JAIOJO010000161.1 GCA_019911985.1 Sulfuricellaceae bacterium
TTTTACTGCTGCAAAATCTCATTTATTCCAGGCGCACTCACTAAGCCCTATGCACCTTGACACTCTTTTGCATTTGGCAGGTGCCTGCCAAAAACTGACACAATCATCTGAAGCGGAAGCTTATTTTTCAAAAGCGGTCAGCCTCTACCCTCGAAACACAGAAGCGCTGATGGAGCTTGCCGGATTCTTGTTCGACGAAGAACGTATTCTCGAAGCCGCCGCGCTATATCGCGATGCAATCCGGGAGAATCCAACTCTGGCAAAAGCCCAGTATTGTCTGGGGTGTTGTTATGAGCAAATGAAACGGCCCGCAGACGCCAAACGCCATTACTTCGAATCGATAAGATTAGACCCTGCCTTACCTGAAGCCTATGTGAATCTAGGCAATGTCCTCTTTTCCGAGGAAAAATATAGCGAATCGCTGCTGCAGCTCAGCAAGGCTATCAAGCTGAAGCCGGATTTTGCCGATGCATACCTGAATCTTGCACAGGTTTTATCCGCTCAAAATAATTTCCAGGAGGCCATTCAAGTCCAGTTGCAAGGTTTAGAATTCGAGACCAGCAACGCTATAGCCCATTCGAATCTCGCCTACTATTACTTCAACGCAGGAAATATAGAAAATGCCTTGAACTCCGTCAGTAAGGCCATTGAACTTAAGCCGGATTATGACGAAGCATATATAAATTTGGGCGCAATAAATGCCGGACTTGCCAAGCCCAAAGAGGCATTGGCCTCCTACGATACAGCCATCGCGATAAACCCGAATTCCGCCGACGCCCACTTTGGAAAAGCTTTAATGCTGCTGTTAATGGGGAATTTCGAAGCGGGATGGCAAGAATACGAATGGCGCTGGAAACTAAACGATTTTGTAAATAAAAACAACCACGCCTTCGACAAACCCGCCTGGGATGGCGCTACTTATCCCGATAAAACGCTGCTTATCCACGCGGAGCAGGGTATGGGTGACACCATACATTTCAGCCGGTATATCCAGTTGGCGGCCCTTCATTTCAAGC
>JAIOJO010000162.1 GCA_019911985.1 Sulfuricellaceae bacterium
ATCTCACATCCTGAACGCAATTCATGGAAATGTGACAGTCGATGCGCGCTTTTCACCCCCAGTTCCAAAGATGACTGGGGATCGATGTCCCGAGCTACGGTTTCTGCCATGTCGATGGAATGTTGCATAATCTATGCAGCCTTTTTAAGTTCGCCGCTGCTCCTCAGCATCTGCTCCATGCCCGCCATTACCGCTAGGTTGGCCTTTTCCATCGAGGCCAAGGCGTCGATGGCGCCGGCATAGTCGACGGCGTAATAAAGTTGCACCGCCTTTTTGGCATTGATGTGCACCGCCTTGTGCGGCTCTTCCATTTCCCGGTAGCCGTGCAGCCTGGAAAAATAGGATTTTCCCTCGCCGTCGTAATACCATTGACCGAGGCGGCAGGCGGTGTAGCCCGGCAGGTCTTCAGGCTTGATCTGGGACTCGCCCATGAATACCTTGTAAACCTCCAGCTTGAGGGACAGCTCCTCGATGTTGGCCAGTTCGACGTTAGCCAACAGGGCCGCGTTGGCGATGGCATGTTCCATCTGCTGCGACAGGGAAAGCAGCCGCTTCATGCCCTGCACTGCCGACTCGCTTTCGCTGCTGTAGCGGCTGGCGTCTTCCGCGCCTAATTCCATGGTGGTCTTGGCCTGCAGTGTCTCGCCCTGGATTGAAGTGACCAGGGTGGCGATTTCCGTGGTCGCTTTGGCCGTGCGCTCGGCAAGTTTCCTGACCTCGTCCGCCACCACCGCGAAGCCTCGCCCCTGTTCGCCCGCCCGCGCGGCTTCGATGGCCGCATTGAGAGCAAGCAGGTTGGTTTGGTCGGCAATTTCCTTGATTAAATGAACAATGCCGCCGATCTGGCCAGCGCGCTGGTTGAGGCTTTCGATACTGGTGGATATATCGCGGATCTTGCCGAACATGACCTTGAGATTGCCAGCGATTTTCTCAAACGCCAGGCGGTTACTGTCTGATTCCGCCGCCACCGCCACGGCTGACCCTTTCTCCTGGTTGAGAGTACCGGCGAGGCCGAAGAAGGATTGACGAATGTCGTCCAGAGACTTGCCGAAGTTGGACAGGCTGGCGAACATACCCCGATAAAGGGTCTGCTTGCCGTGCAGATCCTCTGCTTCGGATTCCAGCACTGCCGCATGGCTTTTGGCTTGTGCCAGTTGGCTTTGAAGTTCGGCTTTTTCAGCCTGTAAGCCGGCATTTTCCGCACGCAGTTGTGCCAACTCTTTTTTCAGTTTCGTGCAAAACATTTCATTCTCCTTCATCTTTTAAGTACCTGCCTCGCCCCATCCCAACCAAGCAGTTCAAATTAGGCGGCATAATTACCCAGGGCGTGTGCGATTCTCTTCATGCCATTGCGAGCCTAGCTGCTGCCCTTCCCCAATACGACCTCCATGCCGGAGGTAAGACGTATTAAATATACGTCTTTAATGTAGCACCTCAAAAATACATAATCAACATTATTTATATATCTTTGTTGCATTCGATAATTTATATTATCTATTTGTATATTATGTAAATAATAATTATTTATTCTGGACATTATTCATTAAGATGTATTTACTATGTTTTTTTATCCGGGGCTCATTATGCAACTCACTCGATTTACCGACTATTCTTTACGCGTTCTCATGTATCTGGGAGAACAGCTCGACCACCTGGTAACCATCAGGGAAATAGCCGAGAAACATGGCATCTCCGAAAATCATCTGATGAAAATTGTCCATAGGCTGGCAAACCGTGGTTATATCGAGACGGTACGCGGCAAGGGAGGTGGCATGCACCTGGCACGCCAGCCGGAGCGGATCAACCTGGGCGACGTAATACGAGATACCGAAGAAAACATGAATATTGCGGAATGCTTCGATGCGAGCTCCCAATCCTGCACCCTGCTACCTGCCTGTGTGCTAAAGTCGATCTTGATTGAAGCCAAGAAGAACTTTCTCGCAACACTGGATTTGTATCAATTGTCGGACTTGATTCGCATGCCGTCTGGGATGGTAAACCTGACGCAGACTGTCGATTCGAAACCTGCCAGAAAAGCTATTCCTCGGTAGCGGGCAGGCCCGATTCGTCTATTTTTCCCAGGGCCACATCGAGCGCATTGTGGGGCACGGCCCGCTCGGCGGCGGGAAACAGTGCCTGTTCCTCGAAGCGGACATGATCGGACAGAGACTGGCCAAACGTTTCCAGGTCGGCAACGCGCTGGTGGCGCAAGGACTCCACCAAGGCACGCAAGCTTGCGTGCTCTTCCAGCGTACGTTGGACCAGTTCCGTGTGCCCGGCTTGTTGCAGCAGCGGCAACAGCGCAGTTTCTTCCTTGTGGAAATGCAGCGCCAAATTGGCGTCGAAATCACGAACTACGCGTCCACAGGTTTCACGTACCTTTTCCAGGTTTCCCGAGTTCGCTGCACGCCTGCATGCCAAAGCCAGCACAAGCGCGCCATGGTGTTCGCGGGAAAGGGATTGCAAGGCAGTATGGCGTTTCATGAGCCGTCTTCAACGAGATATGCCTTGGTTTGCTCTTTCATGGCTATAGACGCGATTGTCTTGATTTCCGGCCCGGAGTTCGGCCCAAAGCAGCGAGGTGGGATGGTTTCGTGATGGCCGAAATCGCGCGCAGACTTGTCGAGGGCACATTCTTGATCCACCCATTTCAACAATGTGCCTCCTGGGTTGCCGGCCTGCACCAGGGAACACGCGTTGGCGCACTGGCCGCACTGGGTGCAGGCGAACATATGGCGCTTGATGGAACGGGGTTTGATGCGCATTGGACAGACGTTATCGCAAGCGGCATTGCAGTCGGCGCAGCTTTTGGCGCGTTTGCGGTCGAAG
>JAIOJO010000017.1 GCA_019911985.1 Sulfuricellaceae bacterium
CTTCAGCAGCTCGAACAGGCTGTTTGTGCCGCCGCCCCATTCCTTGCCGGTATCCAGCAGCAGTATTTTAAGCGGCGGCATCGGCGTTTCTTTCCGGTCGCGGCGGCTGGCGATCCAGTTGGCGGTTCACCGCGTCCGCCACTTCCTGCAGCGAAATATTGTCCATGCAAATGGCTTGCGGGTAGGGGCAGCGTTTCGACAAACAGGGGTCGCAGGTTTTGTGTTTTTGAATCACGATATGCCGCTCCAGATCGTAGGCCGGGCCGGAGCGGCGGTAGTCGGAGACGGCGAACAGCGCGACGACCGGGGTGCCGACGGCGACCGCCAGGTGCATCGGCCCGGTATCGCCGCTGACTAGCGCAGCGCAGCGCTTGAGCAATGCCGGTAGCAGGCGCAAGGGCAGTTCGCCGGCGCTGGCCCATACTCGTTCGCCGCCGATTTCTCCAGCAATGTGGCGGCACAGTTCGCGTTCCGCGGCCGAGCCGGTGACGACGATGCGCAGTTCCGGGCGCTCGGCCAGCATCCGCTTGGCCAGCGCGACGAAGCGCTGCGGCGCCCAGCGGCGGCTGGCGGTCGAGGCGCCGGGCTGCAAGCCGAGCAGCGGCGCGTTTTCGGCTATGCCGCGGGCTTTCAGCGCCGCGGCTATTTCTGTTGCGGCGGCGGCTGTCACCGTCACGGTCATGCGCCTATCGGTCGCGAGACCGCCGGCGAGTTCGGCGGTCTTCAGCCGCTGTTCGATGCCGTGGCCGAAATCGTTCCAGCCCTGCACCGTTTCCCGGTTGCTGAGCAGGAAGCGGAAACGGCTGGTGTTCGGCAGCTTGAAAATGTAGCGCGCGCCGGACAAGTAGGCCAGCGGCGTGGCTTGCGGCTCGTTGCCGTGAAGAATGCAGGCGAGATCGAAGCGGCGCTGGCGCAAGGACCAAGCCAGGCGGAAAAAGCGCCGGTAGCCGCCGTGGTAGGGAATGATATCGTCGATATCCGGGTTGTCCAGGAACAAGTCCGTGTAGGCCGCATGCAGCAGCAGGCTGATGCGCGCCTCGGGATAGCCGAGGCGCATGCTGCGCATGGCCGGCGTCGAGAGCAAGGCGTCGCCGAGGGCGGTGGACGACACCAGCAGGATGTTTTTTACCGCCTCGCGCCGCACGCGGCCGTCATCGCGGCGGCGATCCAGCCGCTTGGCCAGGCGCAGCGCAAGGTAGAGCAGGGTTTCGGCGGGGTGGATATGCATGACTATTTTCCGCGCAGCTTCAGGTACAGCGCCCCGAGCAGGGGGCGGCGGTAGATCCACAAGCGGCTGGCCAGCCAATTCCCGCAGCGGTCTTTCACCACCATGCGGTAGATCTGGCGAGGGTCGCCGCCGCGCCGGTTGATGCCCTTGGCGACGCTGTATTGAGCGGCGAAACCGGCTTGGGTGGCGGCGTCCAGGTATTCCGGCTCGAAATAGCCCCAGGGCCAGCATAAATGCCGGTCGGCTCGTCCCAGGCGCTGCCGCAGGGTTTCGCGCGAGCGCCGCAAGTCTTCCGCCACCCGGGCCAGGCGTTCGCCGCGGTCCGGGTGGAGCTTGTCCCAGCGCAGGTGGGAATGGGTATGGGAGTGGATTTCCATCGTGCCGTCCGCTTCCATGCGTCCGATCTCCGCCCAGCGCAGCATCACTTCGTCGGCACGGCCGTCCTGGATGGCGAGCGTGCAGCGCCGGTGGTTCGGGCAGGCGGGCAAGTCCGCCGCGCTCGCTTCCCCGGCATGGGGGCGGCAAGCGCCTTCGCCTATCCAGCCGCTGACCGCGAAAATAACCGCATGCAGGCCGTGGCGTTGAAGGATGGGATAGGCGTAGACGTAATTGTCCAGGTAAGCGTCGTCGAAGGTGATCAGCACGCTTTTCTCCGGTACCTCGGCCTCGCCGCCGAGGAAAGCCAGGAAGCGATCCGCCGTCAAGGCGGTGTAGCCCTTGGCGGCCAATTGCGCCATCTGGTATTCGAACGTTTGCGGCGCGACCGTCACCAGGCCGGGGTTCGGCGAGACATGGTGGTACATCAGCACGGGGACGGCTTTGGCCGCTTTCATGATCCTAGAAACGGTAGTTGGACGGGGTAGAGTGTGCGGATTTCGGGGTGCGGGACAAGGCGCGACGACGCGGAATGGTTGTTCCATTCCAAGGAGTTGCAACGCCGTCAGGTGTCCCGAAATCCGTGCAATCCGCCCTGTAGCGGCGCTCACCACAAGGGTGAAGGTCAAAAAGGGGAAGATGTCTATTTTTTTTCATTAAGTTAAATCTCTAAAATAGCGGTCAACTGCCGTTTCTAGGATGATAGCCCCTGGGCGCGCAAGAGGCTGAGATATTCCCGTTCGGTCGCGTCCAGCATGGCGTGCAGCGAATAGTGCGCGAGCGCGTGCTCGCGCCCCTGGCGGGCCAATTGCTGCGCGAATTCCGGGTGGCGCGCCAGGCGTTCCAGCGCGTCGGCCACGGCGGCGGGATTTTCCGCCGGCACCAGCAGCCCGGTCACGCCGTCCCGCACCAGTTCGGGCACGCCGCCCACGGCGGTCGCCACCACCGGCAGGCCCGAACCCAGCGCCTGGGTGACGGCTTGCGGAATGCCTTCGGAGCGCGAGGTCAAGAGCAGGCAATCCGCCGCGCCCATCAGGTCGGCGACGTCGTCGCGCTGGCCGAGAAAGCCGACCTGCCCGGCGATGCCCAGTTCCTCGGCGAGCCGCCGCATATCCTCTATCATCGGGCCGTCGCCGGCGGCCAGCAGGCGGATGTTCGCTACGCGCCCGCGCAGCAAGTGCACGGCCCGCAGCGCGACCTCGTGGCGCTTCACGGCGCGCACGATGCCGACCATCAGCACTAGGTATGCGTCTTCCGGCACGCCCAGCGCCTGGCGCACGGCGGCGCGGTCGCGGCGCGGGACGAAGCTGGAGAAGTCGATGCCGGTGGGGATGCTGACGACTTCGCGTTCGGGAAAGCCGTAGTCGCGTATCAGGAACGCGCGCATGGTTTCGCCGCAGGTGACGAGGCGGTCTTGCAGGTAATGGACGAAATTGCGCCAACTGCGCTTCAGCGGCAGATGCAAGTGGCGGGTGCGCACCAGTGCCGGTGTGCGCGCCAGCTTGGCGGCCAATCCGCCGATCCAGCTATCCACGCCGCTGTGGGTGTTGACGATGTCTATCCGCAAGGCGCGCAGCAGCCAGGCCAGACGCACGACCGAAACCAGGTCGAGATTGCTGCGCAGCGGCAGGTCATAAACGGGAATGCCGGCCCGGCGCGCCTCCTCGCCGATGCGGGCGTGGCGGCGGGTGACCAGGTAAACCGTGTGGCCGCGCCGCGCCATGCCGGTCAAGTCGCTCATGATGCGGCGCTCCTGCCCGCCCCAGCCGTCCGACCATTCGGTGTGGAGGATGCGCATCAGCGGGTTTCCTGTTCCGCGGCGAATTGCAGGCGGTGGAGCTGGGCATAGACGCCGTTTTTCTCCAGCAGTTCGCGGTGGCTGCCGATTTCCGCGATGCGCCCCTGTTGCAGCACCACGATGCGGCCGGCCTTTTCGATGGTCGAGAGGCGGTGCGCGATGACGATGGTGGTGCGGTTCTGCAT
>JAIOJO010000163.1 GCA_019911985.1 Sulfuricellaceae bacterium
GTATTGCTGCCACTTGCTGGAGAGCGATTCGCGTTCGCTGGCGGATAAGGGCGGGGGCTGGGAGGCGCCGCTGCCCCGGCTTTCTTCCTCGTCCGCTTGCGGCGGGCGCTGGCTGGAACCCGTTTCGGGGTCTTCCTCGCCGGATTTCGTACCCTGCCGCGGCTCCGGGTTCTCGCCCTGCTGGCTGCCGCCGCCCTCGCCGCTCTCCTCGCCGTCGTAGACATGGTCGTCCATGGGTTCGTCGGTATTGTTGTCGTCTATGCAGGGGTAGATTTCCTCGGCCGCCATGCCGAAATAGAGGTCCAACACCAGCGCGCCGGGCGGCGGTTTTAGGCCGTCCTGGACCAGCAGCGGGTTGACCGCGAAATCGCAGGCCACGTCCCAGCGCTTTTTCACCCGGTGGCCGCGCCGCGCGAAGTGGGACAAGGCACAGTGCATGGCTTCGTGGGCGAGCACGAATTGGGTCTGATCCAAGCTCAGCGAGTCGATGTAATCGGGGTTGAAATAGAATTTTCGGGCGTCGGTGGCGGTGGTGGCGCACCAGTTCGGATTGGCGGCCACCATCGGCAAGCGCAGCACCAGAGCGCCGAGAAACGGCTTATCCAGGATCAGCCGGGTACGGGCGGCGGCGAGCTTGGTTTCGATGTCGGACATGATGTTAGAGGAAAGACCCGTCGCTAGATGGAGGGGCAAGGCTGCCGGAGCGGCGCGCGCGCCACCTGCCGAATGCCGCCAAGGCGGCCGCGATCAGGTAAGGCGGCAGGAACATCAGCAGCCCCAGTATGAATACGCTGGAAAGCGGTGTTTCGGACGGCACATGCGTAAAGCTCATTAACGCGATCAGTATGCTTACGGCGACGATGCCGGCGTCTATCGCGACATAATACAGCTTGCCTGCAACGGCGGAAAATCCGCCAAGAATCAGCGCCAGGAAAGAGACCGGCAGCAAGATGGGGTCAATCAAGCTTGCCGGCAGACCCAATGCAGCCAAGCCGACAGAAAACCTGCCCAGCCACTTGAGCACGGCGGTTTCGATGGAGACGCTACATTTCATACAGCATTAAGTCCGCCACGGCATTTGCCCACAGCGAAAACTGCGGCACGGCGAAAAGCGCTTGCCCCACGGCACGGTGCATGTCGGACACCAGCATGATGCCCATTTCCCGCAGCGGCAGTTTGCTGGCGAAGTCGAGGATACGGCCATACACATCGGCGGCCTCGGGGCTGCCCTTGGCGCGGATGGCGCGGGTAACCAGCGCGGCGGCCACCGCGTATTGCAGGTCGATTTCCTGCGGGATTTCCACCGCATCGCCGCGCAGGATGGCGTCCAGGTCGGGCATGCGGTGCAGGTTTTCGACGAACGCGAAGAGTTCGGTGCCCGCTGCCGGGCCGACGCAGGCTTGCAAGGTGTCGCGCAGCAAGTCGGGGGTTTCGCCGAACTTTTGCAAAGCGCGGTGGGTGAACTCCCAGGAGCGCGGCGACGGAAAAGCCACCGGGTTATGGGCGGGGTCGAAATCGAACAGCCGTTCCGGCTTGAAGCGCAGGAAGGCGATCAGGCGCTCGTCCATGCCGCTGGCGTAAGCCCAGTTTACCCAGTCTTCCAGATTGGCTTCGATCTCGAAATGGGAGAAACGATTGGCCAGCGGCGCGGGCATCGTGTAAGTTACGCCGCGGTCGCCCTGGCGGTTGCCTGCGGCGAATATGGCCCAGCCTTCCGGCACCTGATAGGCGCCGAGGCGGCGGTCGAGGATCAATTGGTAAGCGGCGGCGGAAACGCTGGGCGGCGCGGACGTGATTTCGTCGAGAAACAAAATGCCGAAGGGCGGGTCGCGCTGGGCATCCGGCAGCATCGCGGGCACCGCCCATTCCACCTTGTCGCCGACGCGGAAGGGGATGCCGCGCAAGTCGGACGGTTCCATTTGCGACAGGCGGATATCCACCACCGGAGCCTTATGCTTGGCGGCGACTTCTGTGATGATCTGGGATTTTCCCACGCCGGGCGGCCCCCACAGCATGACCGGGGTATGACTGCCTTCGCGGGCGCTTAAAAATTCACGTTCGAGGATGGTGATAAGATGGGCAGGGCGCATGGGTGATTCGAGGATGGCCTATATCGTTAAGGGTTTGCTGGAATTATAACGGTAAGCATGCCGCTTGAGTAGTTGAGTTTCGCTGTCTGGTATTGTGCGATGCTTTGTCCGCGGCGGCGTAAACATTTTCTCGGCAACGATCCGTATCAAGCGGCAAGATTTTTTACCGCAAATCCCCGGCTACGCCACCCGAGGACAAGGGACGCAAAGGCAAAGCGGACCGGCCTGCCTGGAGGTTCGGCATTCCCCTTGCGCTTACACCCTGATTTTGATTAAGAAATGGAATGATGCGTTTATATCTCGCCCCGATGGAGGGGCTGGCCGACCCGCCGATGCGGGATTTGCTGACCCGCGTCGGGGGTTTCGACGTGTGCGTCGCCGCTTTCGTGCGGGTCACGCATACTTTGCTGCCTGACCGGGTTTTTCTCAAGTCGGTGCCGGAATTGGCCCACGGCGGCCGCACCGCGGCGGGCGTGCCGGTGCGGGTGCAACTGCTCGGCAGCGACCCCGCCTGCCTGGCGGATAACGCCGCGATGGCCGCCGCGCTGGGCGCACCGGGCATAGACCTGAATTTCGGTTGTCCGGCGCCGACCGTCAACCGGCATCGCGGCGGGGCCGCGCTGCTGACGGAGCCGGAATTGCTTCATCGCATCGTCGCGGCGGTCCGCCGCGCCGTGCCCGGCGATATCCCGGTGACGGCCAAAATGCGTCTGGGACTGGAAGACACGTCGCTGACCCTGGTTTGCGCCGAGGCTATCGCGGCCGCCGGGGCGCAGGAGCTCTGCGTGCATGCCCGCACCAAGACCCAGGCTTACCGCCCGCCCGCGCATTGGGAGTGGCTGGCGCCCATCCGCGAAGCGGTGAGGATACCGGTAATCGCCAACGGCGACGTGTGGGAACGGACCGATTGGCAGCGTATCCGCGAGGTCAGCGGCTGCGAAGACGTGATGCTGGGGCGCGGCGCCGTGATCCGGCCCGGCCTGGCGCGGAGCATCCGCCAGCCGCAAGCCGAGGCCATGGCCTGGTCTGCCGTGTTGGCCTTGGTGGCGGAGTATTACACGGGATTGCAAACCGGCCCCTCGCCGCAGTATGCACCGGGACGCCTGAAGCAATGGCTGGGGATGCTGCGGGGCGCCTACCCGCAGGCCGAGGACTTGTTCCAGCGGGTGCGCGGCCTGCGCGACCCGCTAGCCCTCGCCCGCTTGTTATGGCCGCGCCCAGGGGCAACGCAGGCCTCATCGCGAATGGAAAGGGGCTCGTTACCCGGGCCTGGGATGTCATGGTAGGCGGGCGGTAAGCATAGTGAACTCCGACGCCGCATCGCCGGAAGCATCCGCCGTGCCGCTATTTCACCGGGGAGTGTTGGGGTTCACGTTGTTCACCGCCAACCTACGCCGCTACATCTGCTACCGTAGGTTGGCGGTGAGCGTAGCGAACCCCAACGCAGCGCCGTTGGGAATAGCCAGCGCATCGCGATTCCTCCTGGGGTTCACGATGTTCACCCCAACGGGGCTTGTTAAAGTTTCTTGAATACCCGTTCCGCTGCCGCCACCGTGGCGGCGATGTCGTCGCGGCTGTGGGCGGCGGAAACGAAGCCCGCCTCGAAGGCCGAGGGCGCGAGGTAAATGCCTTCGTCCAGCATGCCGTGGAAAAAGCGGTTGAATGTGTCCTTGTCGCACTCCATCACCTCGGCATAGCTGGCGGGAGGCGTGGCGCGGAAATACAGGCCGAACATGCCGCCGACGGACTGGGCCGAGAAGGAGAAGCCGGCGGCGCGGGCGGCCGCAGACAGCCCTTCGGTGAGCTGGCGGGTGCTGGCGGCGAGCGCCTCGTAAAAGCCGGGTTTTTGCACCGCCTTCAGCGTGGCGAGGCCGGCGGCGACGGCCACCGGGCTGCCGGACAGCGTTCCCGCCTGGTACACCGGGCCGAGCGGCGCCAGTTGCTGCATGATGTCGCGCCGCCCGCCGAAAGCGCCGACCGGCATGCCGCCGCCGATGACCTTGCCCAGCGTGGTGAGGTCGGGCGTAATGCCGAACAGGCCCTGGGCGCTATCCAAGCCGACGCGAAAGCCCGTCATCACCTCGTCGTAAATCAACACCGCGCCGTGCTCGGTGCAGAGCGCGCGCAAGGTGTCCATAAAGGCTTGTGAAGGCTTCACCAGATTCATGTTGCCGGCCACCGGCTCGATAATCACCGCCGCGATTTGATCGCCGATTTCGCCGAAGGTCCGCTGCAACTGAGCGCTGTCGTTGTAATCCAGCACCAGGGTATGGGCGGCGGTTTCTGCCGGCACGCCGGCGGAGCTGGGGTGGCCGAAGGTGAGCAGGCCGGAGCCGGCTTTAACCAGCAGGTAATCGGCGTGTCCGTGGTAGCAGCCCTCGAACTTGATAATTTTGCTGCGGCCGGTATAGCCGCGCGCCAGGCGGATGGCGCTCATCGTGGCTTCGGTGCCGGAACTCACCAGGCGCACCTGCTCCATGCTCGGCACCAGCGTGCACAGCAGCTCGGCCATTTCCAGTTCCAGCGCGGTGGGCGCGCCGAAGGACAGGCCCTTGGCCGCCGCTTGCTGCACCGCGAGCACCGCGTCGGGGTGCGCGTGGCCGAGGATCGCCGGGCCCCAGGAGCCGACGTAATCGATATAGCGCCGACCGTCTTCGTCCCACAGATAGGGGCCTTGTCCGCGCTGGATGAAAATCGGCGTGCCGCCGACGGATTTGAAGGCGCGCACCGGCGAATTCACGCCGCCGGGTATATGTTTTTGCGATTGCTCGAAGAGTTCTTGGTTGCGGGATGTCATGCTGGATAGTCCAAAATTAGTGGGAGGTCTGGAACCGGGCGGCGAAGCATTCCGCCGTGAGGCGGATGTCGTCGGCGCCGAACAAGGCGGAAACGACCGCCACGGCATCGGCGCCGGCCGCGACGAGCCGGGCCGCGTTGTCGAGATCGATGCCGCCGATGGCTACGATAGGGATGCGCAGCCGCTGTTTCGCTTCGCGCAGCAAACTCAATGGCGCGGGCGGCGCATCCGGCTTGGTCTGCGAGGGGAAAAAGCGGCCAAACGCGACATAATCGGCACCCTCGCGCTCGGCTGCCAACGCCCGTCCCAGGTCGGCATAGCAGGAAATCCCGATAATTTTATCCGGTCCGAGGATCACCCGTGCAGCGCTCAAGCGGCTGTCGTCCTGGCCCAAGTGCACGCCGTCGGCGCCGATCAGGTCGGCCAGGCGTACATCGTCGTTGACGATCAGCGGTATGGAAAATTCGCGGCACAGCGCGAGCAATTCGCTGCCCTGTTCGTGGCGCAACGCGGCGTCGCCGCTTTTGTTGCGGTATTGCACGGCCTGAGCGCCGCCTTCCAGGGCTTGCCGTACTTGCTCGAGGAGGACGGGCGTGTCGGCCGTGTCCGGGGTGATGGCATAGAGCCCCTCAAACATGGCCGCCTTCTTCTTCCTCCTTGGCCCAGAACATCCGGTCCGGGATGAATTGCCCCATGCCGGGCCGGAAACCGGCAGAGAGAGCTTGCCAGGTGAACTCCTGGGCTTGCTGCACCGCTTCGTCCACGTCCAGGCCGAAGGCAATGCCGGCGGCGATGGCCGAGGCCAGCGTGCAGCCGGAACCGTGGTAAGTCGCCAGCAGGCGCTGCCAGGAGTCGCTGCGGATGACACCGTTGGGGCCGTACAGGGTGTTGACGACCAGGGGCGTGTTTTCATG
>JAIOJO010000164.1 GCA_019911985.1 Sulfuricellaceae bacterium
CCCCGCTGCTAGCAATCCTACGCGGGCTAACATTCGGTAAGCTGGTTTGCTATAATTCGTCATACCAAATCATCATCGATCAGAGTAGCATATGCAAACCGTAACTGTTTCGCCAAAATTCCAGGTTGTAATTCCACGTAAAATCCGTGATGCGCTGGGCTTGCACTCAGGACAAAAAATTCAAGCGATCCAATACGAGAATCGCATCGAATTGATACCCATCGAACCCATCGCCGAGTCGCGCGGTTTTTTGCAGGGAATCGATACCTCAGTCCAGCGCGAACCCGACCGCGTATGAATGTAGTCGACTCATCCGCTTGGCTTGAATATTTCGCGGACGGTTCAAACGCGGCTCACTTTAGCGCCGCAATTGAAAATACCGCTGAGCTGATCGTGCCTGTAATCAGCCTTTTTGAGGTGTTCAAGCGTGTTTTACAACAGCGAACCGAAGGCGATGCCCTGAAGGCTATTGCCTTGATGCAGCAAGGACGGGTAATCGAACTTGATGCGCCGCTTTCCTTGAGTGCGGCAAATCTTTCCTGCAAGCTCAAACTGCCCATGGCCGACAGCCTCATTCTCGCAACGGCGCGCATGCACACGGCGACACTTTGGACGCAAGACGCCGATTTCGCAGCGATTCCGGGTGTCCGTTATTTTCCGAAAAACCACGGGGCGTAGCGCGCTCATCGGTACGTAAGAAGCGGTTCCTTCGCCCCCTTTCTGCATGGTTTTTAGAATGAAATATCCGGCTTAGAAACCTGTTGCGCAAAACGGCAAGTCGATATATATTTTTGATACATCTCAATAGGGAGCCATCATGGACACGGCGAAGATATTCTGGTCCGGCCGCTCGCAGGCCATACGTCTGCCCAAGGATTTCCGCTTTGACGGGGCAGAAGTCCGTATTCGGCGGCACGGGAACGCCGTTATTCTGGAGCCAGTCGCCAGCGATTGGACTTGGCTGGATGCGATCGCGGGCAAGCTTGACGATGACTTCGTCCAGGCCGTCAACGAGCAAGCCGAGCCGCAGGAGCGCCCGGAACTGGACAAATTGTTCCGCTAATGCGTTACCTGCTGGATGCCAATGCCGTCATCGCCTTGTTGAACGGCAAGGATACACGCCTCGCGCAACGGGCACGGCAGAACGAGCCTGGAGACATTGGTATTTCAGCTATCGTCTCTCACGAACTTTTCTACGGCGCGTTCAAGAGCCAACGTGCCGCGCGCAATGTTGCGCTGATGGACAGCCTGCAATTCGAGGTGCTGGAGTTCGACAAGGAAGATTCTCGCCTAGCCGGCGAAATCCGCGCCGCCTTGGCCGTCAAAGGAACGCCCATCGGCCCCTACGACGTGCTGATCGCCGGGCAAGCCATGGCACGCAACCTGATCCTAGTCACGCACAATACCGATGAATTCGGGCGG
Organism: Sulfuricellaceae bacterium; assembly: GCA_019911985.1. Taxonomy (GTDB): domain Bacteria; phylum Pseudomonadota; class Gammaproteobacteria; order Burkholderiales; family UBA9220; genus JAIOJO01. The sequence goes on from JAIOJO010000164.1 coordinate 1,423, forward strand.
GTGCCTGGATTGCAGATCGAGGATTGGGAAGATTGAGAAATCCCGCAACCTAGCGGTCGGCGTGAGTTATTTTCGCGTGGGCATAAGGATGTGTCCACACGGTTTTGGAATTTGAAAATCAATTCGTGCCTAGCCCCTTTTGCACGGCAATATTCACTGAGTAAAATGAATAGTGCTGCGCTTGGAGTTAGAACTCACAGAATTCAGCGTTTGAGCACGACTCCAAGAGGGGTGTGGCTAGAGGCCGTCCCCAAAACGATGGCGGATCGGGCTTAATCGTCCATCAGGCTTTCGATGTGCGCGAAGAGCTTGTCGTAGATATCCAGTAGGGCTTCGCGGTCGGCGCTACCCTTGACCCATTTTTTCGAGTTGGCCATCTCTATTGCAGCGCGTTCAATTTTCGATTTGTTCGAAATCTCAATGTCCTCGCCGTTGAGGGTGGCATTGACGTCGGCGCGTGCCTTCTGGGCAAGAGACACCATATTCATCGACGTTCTCATCGATGTGGCCCCCTTGCCGATAGCGCCTGCCAATTCCTCAACCACCGTGGCCGAATGGGCGGAGCCGGACAGTTCGCTGCTGAATACCTTGGCGGTGTCGCGGGCGCCTGAAACCGCTATGCCGAGATCGCTCATTTGCGAAGAGACATCGTCCATTGCGCGGGAAACCGCGGCAATGGCCTCGGCGATTTCGAGCGACGACGTTTGTGCCTGCTCGGCGAGTTTGCGCACTTCATCTGCAACGACAGCGAACCCTCTGCCTTGCTCGCCGGCGCGTGCCGCCTCGATGGAGGCGTTCAGAGCCAGCAGATTGGTTTGCTTGGCGATTCCGTCGATGCGGCTGGTGAGTCCCTTGATCGCTTCGGATTTGGCGTTGAGTTGCAATACCGATTCGGCGCTTTTTTCAGCGGATTCCTGCGCCCGCCCGAGGGCGGACGACATGGATTCGGCGGCACCCGACATGGCTGTGGCGGAACTGGAAAAGGCGTGGGCGAGCGATTCGGCCTGCGATGAGCCGGCGGAGACATCCTCCAGCGCTTTGCTAACCCGGTCGATAGACTTGGACAGTCCGCGTTCGGAACGCAGGAAAATATTCGATAGCAAGGCCTCGCGGGCAATCGATTCCTGCGCCGCCGCCAATTGGTCGAGTATGCTTTGCATCTTCTCCAGCACGTCCTTGAACGCGCCGTGCAGGCCGGAAGTCTGCAAGCGCCGCCAATCGTGTCCAGTGGTAGACGACTCCAATGCACCCAGCATCTCGCGGAAGGCCGTTTCCGTCTGATCGAGGGCGGCATTGACGTTGATGCGAATTTCTTCCTGGATGGGGTCGGAGCAGGACAAGGGCAGGCGCGATCCAAGCCAGCCATCCTTAACCTTTTTCAGCAGGGCATTGAGGTCGTTGAGCTTATCTTTGCCTGAAGAGGCCGGCAGCAGCAATAGGAGAGCCGCTGCCAGCAGCGGAGTCAGCGCAAGCCAGGGGCCGATAAAAACCAGCCCGGCTCCGGCCAGCAGGAGAACCAGAATGAACCAGCGCCGTTGTTCAAAGTGAGAAAACCAGCTCTTCATAGCTTAATCCAGTTGATTTGAGCAGATCCACCAGCACTTGGGTGCCTGCGTCGATGGCTTGTTTGGCCCCTGCGGATTGCTCAACAGCCAGCATTTTTTGATATACCGGTTCAATTTTTTCGATAGCGCTACGTTTTGGACAGCGGCGTACCGAGTAATAACCGACAATTTCGCCGCTGCGCCCGAAGTCCGGCGTGATGTGCGTAAACACCCAGTAGAAACCGCCGTCCTTGGACATGTTTTTGACGTAGGCGAAGAATTCCTTGCCGGACTGGATGGTGCTCCATGCCAGCTTGAACGCCGAGCGCGGCATGTCTGGATGACGGATGATATTGTGCTGCGATCCCAGCAACTCCTGCTCCGTATAGCCGGAAAACTCGATGAAGATGGGATTGCCGTAGGTGATAATGCCGCGCGTGTCGGTTTTCGATACGATGAAATCGCCTTCACGCATCAATTTTTCCCGTTTTGTCGGGATGATGTCCTTATTTTTCATTGTGGGGCGCTTCGAGTGATCTAGATCCTTATTTTGAATACATCATATACCCATGGCGCTGTGTTTTGAAGCAAATGAACCGCAGGAAATAAATTGCGGCCTTGGCCCTCATCGGTACCTAAATATGTAGGATGTGGTGAGGAACGAACCGCATCAATCGCGAGCGCGCCAAGCACCCGCGACCGGAGCCACCGAACGATGCGGTTCCTGTTTCAGGCGAGGTGTGAGAAATTAACCCGATCAACGAGGGTGCCGCGATACCTTGCCACCGTTGCATTATCAGGCTGCGTTGCGTAGCATCCATTATCGAGTTGGCGGCAGCGGTTTTACTTATCCGAAAGGGGGAAAATACATGAACCTTCAGCAAAGGATCACTATCGAACCCGGAAAACGCGGCGGAAAACCGTGCGTCCGCGGGTTGAGAATCACGGTTTACGATGTGCTGTAAATGTTGGCGTAGGGAATGAGCCACGCCGAAATTCTGGAAGATTTCCCAGAACTGGAAGCGGAGGACATTTCCTCCTGTCTCTTTTTTGCCGCAAATCGCGAGCACAATCTATTCACGCTCACCATCGCATGAAACTGTTGCTGGACGAGAATCTTTCACGGCGACTCGTCCCCTTTCTGCACGCCGATTACCCCGGCAGCAACCAAGTTGCCTTGCTCGGCCTGGAAAAAGCAAGCGACCGGGAAATCTGGCAATACGCCAAGAACAATGATTTTGTGATTGTCACCAAGGACTCGGATTATCACGAACTCAGCATACTTTACGGCGCGCCACCCCAAATCATTTGGCTGAAAACTAAACTGGAAATCAATCTAAGGCGGCCACCCTGAATGCCTTGATTGCCTACAAGAATACCATCGAGAAAGCCTTTGCCGAGGAAGACAAGGCTTGTGTTGAAATTTACATTAAAACCAGTCGCATATAACCGTTATGTCTCCCCCTGAGAAATGTGTTAATGCAAGA
>JAIOJO010000165.1 GCA_019911985.1 Sulfuricellaceae bacterium
ACCCTTACGGGACGGGGTTTTGCGGGCGCCGGGCGGTGTCGCTCGACGCTTGTGTGGAATGACCACACCGCGCGTCTCGCTTCGTGCCCAGCATCCCGCAAAACCCCGTCGCGACCCCGTGCGACTTAATCAGAGGCTCCCAAACTAAACAAGGGGACAGCATGATTCCTGTACGGATCAATCTTGGCGTTGGGGCAACAGCCACTCCGCGCGACAGCACGGCGCCATTCTTTCAGTTGTTACGGCGACGTCTGCATTGGATCAGCCGCCTGGGATTGCTTGCCGTCTTGTTCAGTACGCCGATCTGGAACGCGGTAAATGCCAGCGATTGGAGGTACAACCCCCAGAACGGAGCCATCACGCCGACAAATAGGGTGAGGGGTGATATGCCGAAATGGCATGCCGCCGAGCGAGGGGATGGATTTGGGGAAGGCGGCAAAGATTTTAGGCAATTGACAATGCCAATAGAGAAAGATATATTGAGTATATCTTTTCCTGTTTTCGAGAACATCATGACGACCACATCAAAACCAGATCAACTATTATTCCGTTTCCGGCCAACCGACACGCAGAACGGCATCAGCCGTTCAACCGTAGAAAAATTGGCCGAATATCTCGGTTTCACAGGGGAAACGCAAGTGATTCACTATGCGTTGCGTAAGCTGGCGAAAGAAGTGCTGCCGACCTATGAAGCCGACGACGGCGAACTGACGCCGACACAGTTGGTCGCAATTCGCAAAGCAATACCCCAAGGCCGCGCAAAATCGGTCAAATCGAGCTTGTTCTGAGGCATGGGGAAACATTGGTGGCCGGCTCCGGAGGCAGGCGAAATCGTATGGTGTCACTTCCCGGAAAACAAGGGAATTGAGCCGGGGCCGAAGCCTCGACCTGCTTTGATCGTCAAGGTATTTGACGACCATGCGCCCCATTTCATTGTATTGATGGCTTATGGCACCAGTCAGAAAACTAACCAACTCCGCTCGGGAGAATTCCTTATTGCTGATTGCGAGGCGGCGGCGTACCAGCTCGCAGGTTTAAGCTACTCGACAAAATTCAGTTTCCATAACACAGTTGAACTGCCATACAGCAGCGAATGGTTCAAGGTGCCGCCCGGCGCATCAAACGGCCAAACACCAAAGCTCGGTGTGCTTCATCCAAGTTTGATGCAACGTGTACGTGCCGCATGGGAAGCGGCTCAAGCAAGTTGACATTCTCCCCTCCAAAAAGGAAGTGGATACCTACGGTGTTCAGCTAAAATCCAGCTGACTTACTTTGTCATTGCCCTTCGCTCAAGCTGATTGCTGTCCTTTATGCAGTCGTTGGAATTTTCACTCGGGGAAGAGGAATGCACGTTTCTGGTCAAAATCATTGCGAGTGAAGAACGTTAAATCGTAAACCAAAGGTACCGGAGTCGAATTGTTTTTGGTGAACCAAGCTAAGGGGGAAGAGTCTGGGCCATGGAGGACGTTTTTAACGAATGTCTGCTTTGTGTCGTTTGGGTCTTGGTTATTACTCCCGCCGTATCCGTTTTGGAGTGATTCACACCTTGGTGTTCAATTACGAGGGAGTTATCCTCGTTGTTGCACTCAGGCCATCCATTGGCCCTGGCTAAGCTTTTCAGGAAGGCTCGGATGCGAGCTTCAGGTAGATCGTCACCTCCCGCCGTCAGCGCCAGCGTAGAAAAACTCGCTTCCTTGCCCCGGCGCTCGATTTCGAGCGGATAGTAAGGTTCGGCCGGCTAGTACGATCTTGGCCGCCATGACACCTCTGGATCGGGCTGGGTCTGAATAGGTCCTGGCCAGGAACGCAAACCGCATGAGAACTCAGCCATTGACCGAAAGGAATGGTGCCCCAGACAGGAATCGAACTTGTGACCTATCCCTTAGGAGGGGATCGCTCTATCCACTGAGCTACTGGGGCAACGCCGCTATTTTACGCTAATCCGGGGCGAAAACCCATTCGAGCCGACCAGTCCTTCCTCCACCCGCCGCGCCGCCGTTCGGGCGGGCTTGGGCGGCGAGCCAAACAGATGACGGAGGAAGGCCGCCAAGCGGGCTTTACGCAGTCTCTCCGTTTCACGCCGCGGATATACGTTAAAATACCGGCATTCCGATCCCCCTACCCTCAGGAGTTCCACCATGGCCAAGCTCACCTCCGCGCAAACCGATGCGCTGAAACAACAATTGAACCAGCAACGCGCCGGCCTATGGGAAGAAGTGCGCAGCGAACTGGAGAATTCAGGCAACCAGCATTTCCGCGACTTCATCGGCGACGTGGCCGACACCGGCGACAATGCGCTCGCGGAAACGCTGGCCGACCTCAACGCCACCATCGTCGACCGGCAGGTGCACGAAATCCGCGCCATCGAGGAAGCGCTGGCGCGCATCGAGGACGGCAGCTACGGCGCCTGTAGCGATTGCGGCGCCGATATCGGCCTCTCCCGCCTGGAAGTGCAGCCCGCCGCGCTACGCTGCATAGGATGCCAGACCGTGCACGAGAAAACCCACTCCGCCGCCGCTCCATCGGCACGCTAAGCCCCAGGGGAATGCCGAAACAGACCGGGAAACATTCCGGTAGAATCGCGGTCTCACTTATCTTCATAAATTCACGACTTCGACGCCCATGCCTCTGATCACCCTGGAAAACGCCTGCCTCGCCTTCGGCCACCACCCCCTGCTCGACCATGCCGATTTGGTGCTGGAACCCGGAGAGCGGGTCGGTTTGATCGGCCGCAACGGCACCGGCAAGTCCAGCCTGCTGAAAACCATCGCCGGTCAAGCCAAGCTCGACGACGGCACACTCTGGCTCGCCCCCGGCCTGCGCATCGGCTATGTTCCGCAAGAACCGCTACTCGACCCCGAGCACAGCATATTCGAGGCGGTGGCGGAAGGCCTGGGCGAGGTCAGCCGTTATTTGTTGGATTACCATGCCGCCGCCCACGCCATGGGCGAGCCGGACGCGGATTTCGACGTGCTGATGGAGCGCATGCAGCACTTGCAAAGCGAGCTGGAGGCCCGCGACGGCTGGAACGTCAATACCCGGGTTGAAAGCGTGCTCGACCACCTCGGCCTGGACGCGGACGCGCAGGTCAAGTCGCTCTCCGGCGGCTGGAAAAAGCGCGTCGCGCTGGCCCGCGCGCTGGTCGCCCAGCCCGACCTGCTGGTGCTGGACGAGCCCACCAACCACCTGGACTTCGCCGCCATCGAGTGGCTCGAAGAGTTGCTCAACGCGCACAGCGGCAGCGTGCTGTTCGTCACCCACGACCGGCGCTTTCTCGACAATGTGACGACGCGCATCGTCGAACTGGATCGCGGCCGCTTGCAAAGCTTTCCCGGCAATTTCGCCACCTATCTGATGCGCAAGCAGGAAATGCTGGCGGCGGAAGCGGTGTCCAACGATAAATTCGACAAAGTGCTGGCCCAGGAAGAAGTGTGGATACGCAAAGGCATCCAGGCGCGGCGCACCCGCAACGAAGGGCGCGTGCGCCAGTTGGAGGCCTTGCGGCGGGAGCGCGCGGCGCGCCGCGAGCGCCTCGGCAGCGTCAACATGGCCTTGAACGCGGGCGACCGATCCGGCCAACTGGTGGCGGAACTGGAGCACGTCAGCCAGGTTTTCGGCGACAAAACGGTGATCCGCGACTTTTCCACCCGCATCATGCGCGGCGACCGCATCGGCCTGCTCGGCCCCAACGGGGCGGGCAAGAGCACGCTGCTCAAGCTCATCCTCGGCGAACTGGAGCCCAGCTCGGGCACGGTACGCCTCGGCACCAAGCAGAACGTGGCCTATTTCGACCAGTTCCGCGAACAACTGGACGAAGAAGCCACGCTGATCGACGTGATCAGCAAAGGTTCCGATTTCATCGAAATCGGCGGCGAAAAAAAGCATGTCATCAGCTATCTCGGCGACTTCCTCTTCCCGCCCGAGCGCGCCCGCTCGCCGGTCAAATCACTCTCCGGCGGCGAGCGCAACCGCCTGCTGCTGGCCCGGCTGTTCACCCGCCCCGCCAACGTGCTGGCGCTGGACGAGCCGACCAACGACCTCGACATCGAAACCCTGGAACTGCTGGAAAACCTGTTGCTGGAATACACCGGCACGCTGTTCCTGGTCAGCCACGACCGGGCCTTCCTCGACAACGTGGTGACCCAGGTGATCGCCTTCGAGGGCGACGGCGTGCTGGCCGAGTATGCCGGCGGCTACGACGACTGGCTGCGCGCCCGCGCCCGGCCGGCGGAGAACAAAAAAACGCCCGTTCCCGCCAAAGCGCAGGAAAAGCGCGCCGCGGCGGAAAAATCCGCGCCGAAAACCAAGCTGTCCTACAAGGAAAGCCGCGACCTGGAAGAACTGCCCGCCCGCATCGAGGCCTTGGAGCAAGAGCAGGCGGCCATCTCCAGCCGCCTGGCCGACGGAGCGCTGTACCGCGACGATCCGCAGCAAGCCAAAACGCTGCAAGCGCGCCACGAGCAAATCGACGGGGAAATGCTGGAGGCATTGGCGCGCTGGGAAACTTTGGAAGAAAAACAAGGCGCCAGCGCTTGATCCTGATGGGGTTTCACATATAATCGGCTTTTCGTCTTCAGAAGGCCCATCGGCTCTTTACCTTAAGGCTCGCGTTGAACGCATTGCAAACCACTAAGATCAATACGATAGGCCGGTTCAAGCTACAGAGAATTCTGGGTAAAGGCGCGCAGGGGAAAGTGTACCTTGCGGAAGACCCCCACTTGCAGCGCCAAGTGGCGATCAAGACCCTGCTGCTGGCCGACTCTCCCGACAAGGAAAAGCAAATCCTGACCTTGCTGGGCGAGGCGCGCATCGTCGGCAAACTGAAGCATCCCAACATCGTCGCACTGTACGATGCCGGCGAAATGCACGGCACGCCCTACCTGGTATTCGAATACGTCGAAGGCACCAATCTCGCCAGCCTGATCAAGGAGCAAGAAAAACTCCCGGTCGTCCAGGCCGTGGAAACCGCCATTCAGATCCTGGACGGCGTGGGCTACGCCCATCAGCAGCAGATCGTGCATCGCGACCTCAAGCCCTCGAACATCCTGATCGACCGGGAAGGCACGGCGCGAGTCATGGATTTCGGCATCGCCCGCCGCATCGACACGGAAAAAGGGGGCGAAACCGCGCTATTCGGAACGCCGATTTACATGGCGCCGGAATACATCACCGGCAAAACCTATAGCCCCCGTTCGGATATTTTTTCGGTCGGCATGATGCTGTTCGAAATGCTCACCGGCACGCCAGCCGTCAAATCCGGCAATGTTTACGAAACCTTGCACGCCATCGTCAACACCCCCTTTCTTCCTCCGTCGCAAAAAAACAGCGGCATCGACGAGCGGCTCGACGACATCGTGCTGAAAGCACTGGCCAAGGACCCGGACAACCGTTACCAGACCGCCCAGGAAATGCTGGACGCGCTCGACGCCTACCTGAATCCGGCGGCCGAATCCGGCGACAGCAGCGCCCATTCCAAAAGCACGCTGGACTTCCTGCTGCGGCGCATGCGCCATAAAAGCGACTTCCCGGCGCTGTCGCACACCATGAGCACGATCAACAAAATCGTCTCGGCCGACAACAAGGGCGTGGCCAGCCTGTCCAACGTCATCCTGAAGGACTTCTCGCTCACCAACAACCTGCTGAAACTGGTCAACACCGCCTTTTACGGCCAGTTCGGCGGCACCATCAGCACCATTTCGCGCGCCGTGGTGATTTTGGGCTTCGACACCATCCGCAACGTCGCCATCACGCTGGTCTTGTTCGAGCATTTGCAGAACAAGGGCCACGCGGCGCAACTCAAGGACGACATCGTCGCCTCCTTGTTCAGCGGCATTTTGGCGCGGGAAATGGTGTCGAAAACCGGCATCCGCGACGCCGAAGAGGGCTTTATCTGCTCCATGTTCCACAGCCTGGGACGGCTGCTGGTGACCTTCTACTTCCCCGAGGAAATGGCCGAAATCAACAAGGTCATGGAAGCGGGGAACACCGAAACCTTCGCCTCGACCAAGGTGCTCGGCGTCTCCTTCGAGGACTTGGCTATCGGCGTCGCGCGCTCTTGGCACTTTCCCGACAAAATCATCTTCAGCATGCGCAAAATCACCGACGACAAGGTCAAAAAGCCGTATTCCGAAGAGGAAAAGCTGCGCATGTTGTCCGGCCTGTCCAACGAGCTGTGCGCGATTGTCAGAAGCACCGACCCGGCGAAAAAAGGCGAGCAACTGAAAGCGCTGGTTCAGCGTTACGGCCAGGCCGTGAGCGTGTCCGAAAAGCAATTGAGCATGGTGGTCGAGGGCTCCATTTCGGAGCTATTGAAAGAGTCCGGCGTACTCAACTTCGACCCGCAGCAAAGCTCCTTCTTCGCCAAGGTCACGGACTGGAACAAGCCCGGCGGCATGGGCGCAAAGGCGCTCGCCGACGGCGACCCGGCGCTCACGCTGAACGCCGATTCGACGCTGAAAATAGATACGCCCCAGCCCGCGCCCGAAGTCGTGCTGTCCGCCGGAATCCAGGACATCACGAATACCCTGGTATCGGAATACAAGCTGAACGAAATCCTCACCATCATCCTGGAAACCATGTACCGCGGCATCGGCTTCACCCGCGTGCTGCTGTGCGTCAAGGACGTCCGGGCGAACACCATGTCGGCGCGCTACGGGCTCGGCAAGGATATAGACAAGATATTAAAAACATTCAATTTCTCCTTGAACTACACGCCCGACGTTTTCCATGCGGCGATCAGCCAGGGCGTGGATATTTTCATCGAGGACATCGACGCGGGCAACATCAAGGATCGCATCCCCGGCTGGTATCGCCAGTTGGTTCCGGCCCAATCCTTCATCCTGTTTCCGGTCGTCATCGACAAAAAAGCCGTCGGCATGTTTTACGGCGACAAAGACGCTCTCAGCGACCTCAGCATCCAGCCTAAAGAGCTTAGCCTGCTGAAAACCCTGCGCAACCAGGCCGTTTTGGCGATCCGGCAAAAGCACTAGCCTCGCGCATTAGCGTCCCGCATAAGGACAGAGCCCGGCTCTTGCCCTATACTCATCGCATTCCTTATTTTGACCCAAAGGTTCTGCACTTGCCTGCCGCGCAATCCATCGGCCGCTTTCGGCTGGTTAAAACTCTGGCCTCCAGCGCCCAGGGCCAGGTCTATCTGGCCGACGACCCCCACTTGCAACGCCGGGTCACGATCAAAACCGTGCGAATGGACGCCTCGCCCGGCACGGAAAAACAGGTTCAAGCGCTGCTCGCCGAAGCGCGCCTGGTCAGCAAACTGCACCATCCCAACATCGTCGCGCTGTACGATGCCGACGAAATTCGCGGCATGCCGTATCTGGTCTTCGAATTCGTAGACGGCGCCACCCTCCGCGAGATCCTGAGCCGAGAGGGCCGCATAACGCTAGGCCGGGCCTTGGAAATCGCGCTGCAAATACTCGAAGGCGTGAGCTACGCTCACCAGCACAAAGTGGCGCACGGCGACTTGCGCCCCGGCAATGTAATGCTCGACCGCAAAGACCGGGCACGCGTGATGAACTTCGGCATCGCTCGCCGCCAAGCCGGAGGGCCGAGCGCCGCCGCCGACGCGGCGCCCTACCTGGCACCCGAAACCGGGCCCGAAAGCCAGGGTAGCCCGCAGGGAGATATTTTTTCGCTCGGCATGATTTTGTACGAAATGCTTTGCGGCGCGGCCCTCGCGCCGGACCGGCACGACGGCGCGATTCCCCCTCCCTCGCAATGCAATGCCGAGGCGGACGCGCCGCTGGATTCCATCCTCTTCAAGGCGCTCTCGCCGGACCCGCGCTACCGCTACCAAAGCGCGCAGGAAATGATAGAAGCGCTGAACGCCTACCGCCACCCGTCGCGCAAACCGTCCGCGGCGGACAGCGGCAAGGGCGACGCCATCGACTTTCTGCTGGGCCGCATGCGCCACAAGAGCGATTTCCCGGCTCTGTCGCAAACCATCTCCACCATCAATAAGCTGGTGGCGGCGGAAGGCAAGGGGCTGATGATCCTGTCCGCGGCCGTCCTCAAGGATTTCGCGCTGACCAACAAACTGCTGAGGCTGGTCAACTCCGCTGCCTACGGCCAGTACGGCACAATCAGCACGGTGTCGCGGGCGGTGGTCATCCTCGGCTTCGACGCCATCCGCAGCCTGGCCATGACCTTGATCCTCTTCGAGAATCTGCAAAACAAGCCCCATGCCGCGCATCTCAAGGACGACATCGTGGCATCGCTGTACGGCGCGATCCTGGCAACCCGCCTGCAAGCCAAGCTAAACCTGCGCGACAGCGAAGAGGTCTTTATCTGCGCGATGTTCCACAACCTGGGCCGCTTGCTGGTGGCCTTCTATTTCCCCGAAGAAATGGAGGAAATCCAGAATCAAGTCCAGCACGTCGGCGCGGACGAGGACAAGGCCGCGATCAAGGTGTTGGGCGTCAGCTACGAGGAAATGGGCGTGGCGGTCGCCCATGCCTGGAACTTCCCGGAAAAAATCATCCATAGCATGCAAAAGCTCGACCCGGAGCGGGTGCGGCACCCCGCCAGCGAAGAGGACAAACTTCAGGTGCTGGCGAATTTAAGCCACGACCTCTGCCACATCGCGCGCGCCACCCCGCCGGCGGAAAAGGGCAAGCGCCTGCTGGCCTTGTCCCAGCGTTACGCGCCCGCCCTGTCCTTGCCGGACAGCCAAGCGACCAGCCTGATAGAAGAAGCCCTGAAGGAACTGCTCAAGGA
>JAIOJO010000166.1 GCA_019911985.1 Sulfuricellaceae bacterium
CCAAACATTACGGCCTACCTCATCTCGCTGGGAATGGCGTACCGGGCGAAAGGGCTATTTGAACAGGCCATGAGCTGTTATTCGAGAGTGCTGGAGATCGAACCGAGCTCCGCATCCGCCTATTTCGGCATAGGCAATACGCAGCAGTCCCAGGGCAAGCTGGATGAGGCGGCGAAGAGTTTTGCCAAAGCGCTGGAACTGAACCCCGACTTTATCGAAGCGCGCTACAACCTGGCGAATCTTCAAAAATCCTTCGGCCACTATGCTGAAGCCATCGACAATTACCGGATCGCCGTCGCGTCCAAGCCCGATTTCGCCGACGCTTACCACAACATGGGCAGCGCCTTACACGCAGCGGGAAAACCGGATGAAGCCTTGGACAGCTATCAGCGAGCCTTGTGGCGCGGGCTGCCCGAGACTCACAACAATATCGGCAACGTCTATGTCGACAAGGGGGAACTCGATCTGGCGCTCAGCCATTATCGGCAGGCCATAGCCGCGCAGCCGGATTACGCGGCCGCTTACAACAACATGGGAAACACGCTTCGCCAGTTGGGCCAATTCCAGGAAGCCGCAGCCGCATTCGACGTAGCCATACGAATCGCGCCGGACTACGCCGCCGCTCACCTCAACCTGGGTCACTTGCTGATGGACGAGCGCTCCATCGATGAAGCGGCGCGCCATTACGAAAAGGCCGTTTCAATCGCGCCCGAGATGGCGGAAGCCTATTTCAACCTCGGTATTGCCCGGAACAAGCAGAACGACCTGCCGGCAGCAGGCGCCTGTTTTGAACAGGCCATCGCCCGTCGCCCGGACTATCTGGATGCCATCTATAACCTGGGGGTCGTCAATGGCCGCCTCATGCGCCTAGCCGAGGCGGAGCGCTGCTACCGGCAGGTTCTGGACTTGGACCCCGGCTACGTAGACGCGCATATCAACCTTTCCGCGATCCTGATGGAGGACGGCCGTACCCAAGAGGCAAAGAGGCATATCGATCTGGCCTATCGCCAAAAAAACATATTCGAAAAACGTTCTTCAAGCGCAAGCAAAACGGTACTCGTACTTTTCGATGCCGGAAAAGGAAACATCAACCTCACCCATTTGTTCGACGAAAAAGCGAACAACATCATCGATTGGATGATCGAATACGCGTCCGACGAACAAATCGGCGAATTGCCGGATTACGACCTGGTGTTCAACGCGATGGGCGACCCGGATGTGACCGGAGATACCCGCGAACCGGTTAGCCGGTTTCTCGACGTGTGCGCAAAACCGCTGCTCAACCCTCCGGACAAGGTCGCGCGCACGGCGCGCAATAAACTGCCCGCCTTGCTCGAAGGAATAGGCAAGCTGCTGGTTCCGCCGGTCTGGCGCTTTGCCGACAGCACCGGCTGGGACGAATCGGTCGCGGATCGGCTGCCGCTCTTGATCCGGCCGGTGCATACCCACGGCGGTGTCGGCATGGTGCTGACCAAAACCCCGGCCGAGCTGGCGCAGTATAGATCCGAGCAGTCCGGCCCGGTGTACGTTTCCCATTTTATCGATTACCGTTCCGCCGATTCCTGGTACCGCAAGTACCGGATGATTTTCATCGACCGCAAGCCCTATCCCTATCACTTGGCGATTTCGCAAAACTGGATCGTGCACTATTACACGGCGGAAATGGAATCCAGCCCCTGGAAACTGGAAGAAGAGAAGGTATTTCTCCAAGACCCGGAAACGGTGCTTGGCCAAGACGGCATGCAAGCCATCCAGGCTATCGGCGCCAGGATGGATCTCGATTACGCGGGCATCGACTTTTCCATCATGCCGGACGGACGAATATTGGTTTTCGAAGCCAATCCGACGATGCTGGTGCACCCGGAAAACCCCGCGGGTCCGCTTGCGCATAAGAATGTCTACGTACAGCGGATATTCGACGCTTTTGAGGAATTGCTGAAACGCGCCATCTGCCCGCTCCGGCCGCCTTCCGAAATCGCCTAAGCCGCCTAAGCTCTCTTGCCCGAGCCGCTTAGCGTCCCAACCAGCCCGCGCCGCCGGAGGCGATGAAACGCCACGCGCTCAAGCCCCGCGCCAGCCATTTTCCCAGGTGGATATTTTTCCGCCCCGCCACCACGGCGGCCGCCACGACTCCGCCTACCAGCACGGGGTGAGCGCGCAGATTGCGCAGCACTGCCACCCCGCCGTCTATCAGAGCGACAGGCCGTTTCCATTGCGCCAGCGCATCGGCCACTGCTTCGCGCTGAAGCCCGGCCTTGACCACCAAACCGGCGCGCCGTTTACGGATTTTAATCAGGCGCTCGTTCATGGCCGGGGCGACAACAACTCGCGATCTTTCGCCAGCTCCGCCACGCTGGCGGAAAAAAGCGGGCTAGCCTGCCGCGACCGGTTGCGGAAAGCCAGCGCGGAAACGATCCCCACCGAAAAAAACAGCACAGTCAGTATGCCCAGCATCAGCAGGCGATGATCCCAAAAGGCGACGACGATAAAAACCGTCAGCAACAACACGCCCAAGCCCAGGCTAATCAACGCGAGCGCTCCGATCAACAGCAGTTGCTCAAGACGAATCCGCTCCTCCTCGATCTCGGTCACGAGAATTTCCAGGCGCGTCTGAACGATCCCGAGAACGGTGGAAGCCAGCGTCCCAAGCGATTGCATCAAGCCGTGGCCCTGATTTTCCGGCATGGAAGCTTACCTGCGGCCGATCAACAGGCCGATGACCAGGCCGACGGAAGCGGCTACGCCCACGGCTTTCCAGGGATTTTCCTGAACATAGTCGTCAGCCGCGCGCGCCGCTAGTTTGGTTTTAGCCCGGACATGGGCCTCGACTTCAGCCAAGCGCTCTTTGGCTTCGCGCAGGCTGTCCTGCACACGGGCGCGCACAGCGGCAACTTTTTCGCCGGTATCGCTGGCCGTGGCGCGGAGCAACTCTTCCGCATCGGCGACGACCACTTTAAAATCGGCAACCAGTTTTTCCTTGGTTACGGCTTCCGCTATTTCTTCGCTGTATTCGCTATTCATGATCTTCCTCTTTCACACTAAGTTAATAAGGTTAACGCTTTCATTTTAGCCGGATAAATTAATCGTTGCTGGGTTTTCTGGCGGTCTAAGCGCAGCAGCGCTTGAATTTCTTGCCGCTGCCGCACGGGCAAGGCGCATTCCGTCCGACCTTGGCCGAGGTCTCCGCCCCCAGTTCGCCATTCAGGTAAAACCATAGACTGCCCTCCTGCACGAAGCGGCTGGCCTCGCTTAATTTCCCCTCCTTCCCCTCGCATAAATAGCGCGCCGAAAACTCGACGACGCCTTCGCTGTCGTCCGGCTGCCCTGCCTCCGTCCGCCTTACATCGAGGCCCTGCCATGCAAGCGTATCGGCTGCCAGGTTCAATTCGCCGGGCCGCGAACTAGCGTGCCACGTCGCCAGCAGATAGGCTTCGTTTTTCAAAACATAGGCGCTGTAGCGGGAGCGCATCAAGGCTTCCGCCGTCGGCGCCGCAACGCCCCGTTCCAGATAATCGCCGCAGCACGCGGCAAACGACGTGCCGCTGCCGCACGGGCAATCCAGGGCGGCGCCGGAGCTCATGTCCCGCTCAACGGTCGTAGACGCGCAGCGCGGCGACGTCGCTGACCGTTACGTTCCGGCCATCGACTGAAATCAGCCCTTCGCTGCTCAAATTATGCAAAATGCGGGAGAAGGTTTCCGGCGTCAAGTTCAGCCGGGAGGCGATAACCGCTTTGCCGGCCGGCAGGCTAAGGGTGGCGGGGCCATTTTCCGCTTCGCCGTGGAGATCGTTCTGCAGCAAGTAGCCGATCAGGCGCTGGGTGGACGAACGCAAGGTATAGGCCTCCACGTCTTGCACCAGTCCGTGCAAGCGCAGACTCAGGCCCGCCAGCATTTTCCGGCAAAACCCGGCGTCGCGGCCGATTTCCTCGAACACCGCCGCCTTGGCGATGTGCAGCAACAAGGAATCGTTCAAGGCTTGGGCATAAACCGGGTAGGGCTTTTCCATGAACATCACCGCTTCACCGAAGCTTTGGCCGGCATTGATGATTTCGACCACCTTTTCCGAACCGTTGGCGGAAGGCAAAGCCAATTTTACCTGACCATGCACCACTAAATAAAAACCGTTCGACGGATCGCCCTTCTGGAAAACGATGGCGCCCCGCGCCAGGTTAAGTTCTCGGGTACGCTGGACGATGCGGGCCAATTCCTCGTCCGTCATGGTATTGAACAAGGGCAGATGCGACAGGATAGCTTGGGTTTTGGACGACGCGGCGCTCATGGTTTTCTCATCTTGTGTTGGCAGAAACGGCCTGCCTGGCCTCGCGGGCAATGCGCCGGTAGCAAAATGCGGCGCGCAATAAATTATGCCACAAAGCCAAGGCGCTTGCGCCGAGCAAGACCGCCGCCGGATACACCAAGGTCGGCAAAACAAGCGCGGCCAGCAGCGCCGCCAACGCCGCCAGATACAGCCACAACTGCCGCAGCGCCCAGGCTTCCGGCAGGATTTCCTTCATATTCGGAATAGCGCACTTGCCCTGCAAGCGGCTTTGCAAATGAAACCAGATCAGGAAGGGAACGATCTTATACAACATGCCGTTAATCGCGCCCAAGGCGAAACCGGCTATTGTCAGCAGACCGGCGCTTAACTCAAGTTTGGCCTGCCAGCCCGGCGGCAGCATGCGCGCCGCCTCCCACAGCACAATCGCGGCGATCAAGCTGAGCATGGATATGCGCCAAAACAACAGGGACGCATCGATCTGGCGCCGGCGGCGGCTGCGATGCAAGTGCAAGGTGCTCAGCGCAAAACCGGCCAAGGCGGCGGCCAGCCCGGCCTCGACCGCATAAGCCGCGATAGGGGGAGCATTCGCCGCCACGGCCAAGGTCTGCAGCATCAGCAAGCCGAATACGGCGGGAACCAGCCATCGGGTCAAGGGCGCGGGATAATTCGGCGTCAACTGGAACATCGGCACCACCTGATAAGCCAGGCCGATCAACAGCAGTCCAGTCCAACCCGCCAAGCCCCAGAGCGGATGCAGCGCGGACAGCGGCGCGTAAGAAACAATCGCAAAACCGCCCCGGTAGAGCGCCAAACCCATGCCAAGAGCGACCGCGACCGACAAGGCGGGCACGGCAAACGCCATTGCCCGCGTGGTCGCATTGCGCGCCGCCACCCGCCACAGTCCGGCCCCGACCGCCAGGATAAAAGCGCCGAACCCGAGCGCCAAAAAAAACGCGGCGGCAAGATAAGCGCGTTCCCATCCTTGCCAGAAACCTAGCGCCAAGGACACGCTGCCCGCGACCAAATGCAGGTGCACCAGCCAAGCAAGCAGCCGCGGATATTTTATCCGCGCGCCCGCCACCACCGGCAGCAACTGCATCATGGCGCCGCACATGGCCATAGACAGAACGCCCAGCGTAAACAGGTGGACAATCGCCAGCGTCGCCGGAGCCTGCCGCTCCAGCAA
>JAIOJO010000167.1 GCA_019911985.1 Sulfuricellaceae bacterium
ACCCTTACGGGACGGGGTTTTGCGGGCGCCGGGCGGTGTCGCTCGACGCTTGTGTGGAATGACCACACCGCGCGCCTCGCTTCGTGCCCGGCATCCCGCAAAACCCCGTCGCGACCCCGTGCGACTTAATCAGAGGCTCCTATAGTCGGCCTTCCATGGGATCTACAGCGGCGGCTTTAAAACGAACTTCATCTTAATACCGGCAAGCTCCACGGTATCCAGATGCGATAGCGAAACCGGATTATCCTCCTCAACAGGCCGGCTATTGACCAAGGGGCAATCCTCGCCTTCCACATAAGCAATTTGATAAGCTTCCGGATGCCGCGTTATTGCCGCGACCTGAATTCCGGGTTTGCCCAAGGTAGTCAAAACCCGATCCAATAGCAGTTCTCTTCCGGCAGCAGGGCCGCTCACCATGTGCAAAGCCGCCAATGGTAGACTTGCATTATCTTGCCAACGGTAAGATGCTTGCTCGCGGCTAATGTCGGCATCGGGCAGGCGCATCGTAACCCCCGGCCCTGCGTTATTTCTATCGTGCGGCATTTGAGAGCACGCATCCTCGCCTTCTTCCCGGGTTACGGCTGCGGGATCAAAGCTATATTTCAGTACGTAGGCTGCAATTTGAACCTCGTCGCCGTCCTGCAGTAAATGCTTGGTTATAGCCTTGCCGTTCACCCAAGTGCCGTTCGTGCTATCCAAGTCTTCTAGAAATGAATCGTTACATACCGTAATTGCCAGCGCATGCTCTCCGCTGACGGTGTGGTGAGGAAGATGTAAATCGTTATAGTCATGGCGCCCTATGCGGGTACATTCGCGGGCAAGGGGATGCTCCCCTATTTTCTCGTCATTTAAGTAAATGATTAGCTTCGATGCCATGGCTTTAAACCTGCTCTAACGGTAAACGTATTATAGTCCCCTAGCTATCGGCGACAGTACTCTACAGCTTCTTCCAGCCGGCTGACGGGAATAACCTCCATACCGGCAACCGCCTGCTTAGGCATATTCGATTTGGGAACAATTGCGCGCTCGAACCCCAACTTTGCGGCCTCCTTCAGCCGCTCTTGGCCACGCTGCACTGGGCGCACTTCTCCCGCCAGACCCACCTC
>JAIOJO010000168.1 GCA_019911985.1 Sulfuricellaceae bacterium
TTTCCACCTGGCCGCAGGAATTCTTTGCCGTGGATGACAATATCCGGCGCCGCGATTTGCTAACGCAAGAAAGCTTCGTGGCCGGCGCCGCGCTATTGGCGACGTTCGCCCGCGGCACGCGCGAGACCCTGGCGGAAATCGACGCCTCCGGCTTGCGGGGGCGTGGCGGAGCGGGTTTCAAGACGGCTTCCAAATGGTCTTTCTGCCATGCCGCCGTGGCCGAGGAAGAGGGCAGCGTCATCTGCGACATCGACGGCCACCCGGAACGCTTCGTGGTGTGCAATGCCGACGAAGGGGAGCCGGGAACCTTTAAGGATAGGGTCTTGCTCAACAGCTACGCCGACCTGGTGTTCGAGGGCATGACCGTATGCGCGCGCATCGTCGGGGCGCAAAAGGGTTTTCTCTACCTGCGCGGGGAATACCGCTACCTGCTGGGCAAGCTCGAAGGCATTTTGCAGACGCGCCGCCAAGCCGGGCTGCTGGGAGAGGCTATTCTCGGCCAGCAGGGGTTTTCCTTCGACATCGAAATTCACCTCGGCGCCGGAGCCTATATCTGCGGCGAGGAATCGGCCTTGATCGAATCCCTGGAAGGCAAGCGCGGCGTGCCGCGCAATCGCCCGCCTTTCCCCGTTACCCACGGTTATCTGGGGCGGCCGACGGTGGTCAACAACGTGGAAACTTTTGTGGCCGCCGCGCAAATTGCCTTCCACGGCGGCGCCTGGTTTAATGCTGTCGGAACGCCCCAGTCGGCGGGCACCAAGCTATTGAGCATCTGCGGCGATTGCGACCATCCCGGCATTTACGAATATCCCTTCGGCGTCACCGTGCGCCAGATACTGGCCGATTGCGGCGCCCAGGATACCCAGGCGGTGCAAGTCGGCGGCCCGTCCGGAACCTGTATTTCCGAGGGGGAATTCGACCGCGCCATCGCTTTCGAGGATTTGGCGACGGGCGGCTCCTTCATGGTGTTCGGCCGCTCCCGAGACATGTTCGAGGCGGCTCATAATTTCACGGCCTTCTTCGCTCACGAAAGCTGCGGTTTTTGCACCCCTTGCCGGGTGGGTACGGCGCTGCTGGAACAGGGCATGGAGAAAATCGCTTCCGGCCACGGCACCCCGTCCGACCTGGCCGAATACCGCCGCCTGGCGCAACTGATGCGTAGTATGAGCCATTGCGGTCTGGGGCAGACCGCCGCCAATCCCTTCGTCCATAGCCTGGATAAGTTCCGCGAAACCTACGACAAGCGGCTGCGCACCCAGGAATTCGAGCCCAGCTTCGACTTGGATAAAGCCTTGGAGGCGGCGCGCAAGATTACCGGCCGCGACGACAATGCGGCGCATTTGGGCGCTAAGTATGAGCCTTAAACCGAGCTTTTCCCTCGACGGCCAAACCCTGGCGTTCCTGTCGGGGCAAACCATCATGGATGCCGCGCTGGCAGCCGGAGTTTACATCCCGCACTTGTGCCACCACCCGGAGTTCAAACCCCATGGCAGTTGCAAGCTGTGCACGGTCAAAGTCAACGGGCGTAATGTCGCCTCCTGCACCATGCCGGCGGCGGAGGGCATGGTGGTGCTGAACGACACCCCGGAATTGAATGAAGCCCGGCGCGCCCTGACCCAGATGCTGTTCGTCGAGGGCAACCATTTTTGCCCTTTCTGCGAGAAGAGCGGCAATTGCCAGTTGCAGGCGCTAGGCTATTTCCTGGAAATGCTCAGCCCGCATTACAACCATTTCTATCCCCAGCGCGAAGTGGACGGCTCTCACCCCGAGGTGCTGCTGGACCGCAATCGTTGCATTATGTGCGAGCTGTGCGTACGGGCGAGCCAGGACGTGGACGGAAAAAACGTCTTTGCCCTTGGCGGACGCGGTGTCCATACCCATTTGATCGTCAATGCGCCGAGCGGAAAATTGGGCGACACCGATTTGGCCGTATCCGACCGCGCCGTGCAAGTCTGCCCGGTGGGGGCCATCCTGAAAAAGCGCCACGGATTCGAAGTGCCCATCGGCCAACGCTTGTACGACCACAAGACCATCAAGGACGTGCAAACGGGGGACGGCCATGGCTGAAGCGAAAAAAGTGCGGATCGCGACGTGTTCCTTGGCGGGCTGCTTCGGTTGCCACATGTCTTTTCTCGACATCGACGAAAAACTCTTCGATTTATTGGCGTGGGTGGAGTTCGACCGCACTCCCTTAACCGACATCAAGCACTGCGGCCCTTGCGACGTGGGCTTGATCGAAGGCGGTGTCTGCAATGCCGAGAACGTGCATGTGCTGAAGGAATTCCGCAAAAACTGCAAGGTGTTGGTAGCGGTGGGCGCTTGTGCCGTAACCGGGGGAATTCCGGCCATGCGCAATAGCGTGGAGTTGCGTGCCTGCTTCGACGAGGTCTACCACTACGGCGTCGGGCTGAAGAACGGCATGATTCCCAACGACCCGGAATTGCCGCTGCCTTTCGACAAGGTTCATCCGATCTACGAGGTGGTGAAAGTGGATTACTGCCTACCGGGTTGCCCTCCGCCCGCTTCCGCGATTTGGCAGTTTCTCACGGACTTGCTGGCGGGGCGGGAGCCGAAGCTGGCGTACGAGTCTCTACATTATGACTAGCATGGCGCCGCGCAGGGAAGCGCTTGGGACAAGCTTGGCATTCCTGTAAAGCGATTGACGGAGTATGAACCCATGAGCTTCGAATTGGAAACGGCAAAAGAGCCGGAAAAACTCAAGCGCGTCGTGATCGAGCCGGTGAGCCGGGTCGAAGGCCACGGCAAGGTCACGATCCTGCTGGACGACGAAAACCGGGTGCATCAAGTGCGTTTGCATATCGTCGAGTTCCGTGGTTTCGAGAAATTCATCCAGGGACGGCCCTATTGGGAAGCGCCGGTGATGGTGCAGCGCCTTTGCGGCATTTGTCCGGTGAGCCACCACTTGGCGGCGGCCAAGGCGATCGACCAGTTGGTGGGTGCCAAACATCTCACGCCGACGGCCGAAAAACTGCGCCGCTTGATGCACTATGGCCAGGTCTTGCAGTCCCATGCCTTGCACTTTTTCCACTTGGCCTCGCCGGACCTGCTTTTCGGTTTCGACAGCGACGTGGCGAAACGCAATATCGTCGGTGTGGCGGCGGCTTACCCGGAAATCGCCAAACAGGGCGTGTTCCTGCGCAAATTCGGCCAGGAAGTGATCCGTATGACCGCCGGCAAGCGGGTGCACGGCACCGGAGCCATCCCTGGCGGCATGAACAAGAATTTGAGCCGGGAAGAGCGCGATGCCTTACTCAAGGACATCTACCCGGTGGTCGCCGCTAGCCGCGAAGCGGTCGCCCTCATCAAGAAGGTGTATACCGGGAACCTCGCCTTCCATAGCACCTTCGGCTATTTCAAATCCAATACCCTCGGCCTAGTCGGGCCGGACGGCGCATTGGACTTGTACCACGGCGGCCTGCGCGCCAAGGATGCAAGCGGAGAAACCGTTTTCGACCACGTGGACTACAGCCGCTATAGCGATTACATCAACGAGGAAGTCAAAAACTGGTCCTACATGAAGTTCCCCTTTATCCTGTCCTTGGGGTCGGAAGAGGGCTGGTACAAGGTCGGCCCCCTGGCGCGGGTCGTCAACTGCGATTCCATTTCCACACCGCTGGCCGAGGTGGAGCGCCGCGAGTTCGTCGCCTACGGCGGAGGATTCCCCATCCATTCTCCCCTGGCCTATCACTGGGCGCGCATGATCGAAATGCTCCATTGCGCCGAGAGCATCAAGGATATCCTGCACGATGACGATGTGCTCGGCGACGATCTAGTGGTGCAGGGCGAACGGGCTTTGGAGGGGGTTGGCGTGATCGAAGCGCCGCGCGGCACCTTGTTCCACCATTACCGCATCGACGAGAACGACCTGATTACCATGGCGAATTTGATCGTCTCCACTACCAGCAACAACAATGCCATGAACGAAGCGGTGCGCCAAGTGGCGAAGCAGTATCTGGATGGGCACCAGGTCAGCGAAGGCCTGCTCAACCATATCGAAGTCGCCATTCGCGCCTTCGATCCCTGCCTGTCCTGCGCTACTCATGCCTTGGGAAAAATGCCGCTAATGCTGGAGCTGCTCGACTGCGAAGGCAGACTTCTGGATCGTGTTTATAAAGCGGCGGACGGGAGTGTGGCCTCCCTCATGAGCTGATCCGCCACGAATCGTCTGTTAATTTAGCCCCGCACTTCTTGGAAGGCGCTACTATCCTGATAGTGGCTAAGATTGCGTCGTATTTAGCCCTTTCTTCAATCAGTGGTTCCTTCGCATAAGGCGCTCTGAGCTTATCGGTTAATTCCTCTTCTCCATTCCGTGGGACTCGCTATCGCTTCCGTAAATATATGAAATCGCCATGACGGGGGCCGCCGATGTTCAAACACAGACGCTTCGTTGTCTCCGAATGGCCTGTTCCAACGTAAACCCTTTGATTGTTAAGATGTATCCGTCAGATCAATTCATTATAAATCTGATAATTAGCGTGTCATATCCCCCTGCGATAGTTTAGGGGCAATGCAAATCGATTACATCCTCAACACTTGGAATGGAGCAATAACATGGGAAATAACATTACAAACCTACGTGTATTTCATCAACCCAATTATCCGAAGGATCCCGAGTTTCTAGCGCTTCGAGTTAACCGGTTTTACCGGGAAAAAGTGCAAAACTCATTGAACGGAAAACATATTTTACGTGGTGGAGTGCCTGGCCAAGATGCAATATGTTTAATGAGCAATGATTATTTATCCTTGGCCGATCACCCGGATATTCTGCGAACCCAGGCCGAGGCATTGATCAAGGACGGCAATGGAATGTTAATGTCGGCGGTGTTTCTGAATGGAGAGACACCGCAGCACCTCTTTGAGCAGCGACTCGCTAGCTTTATGCGCGCGGAACGCGGATTACTGTGCCAGTCCGGTTGGTGCGCCAATACTGGATTAATTCAAACGATTGCCGATGAACGTACACCCGTATACTTGGATATGCTGGCCCATATGTCTTTGTGGGAAGGCGCTCGTAGCGCGGGTGCCACCGTTGTGGCATTTATTCATAACGACCCCGAGCATCTTGAGCGACAGATTTTAAAGCATGGCCCCGGCGTCATCGCGGTGGACTCCGTTTATAGCACCGACGGCAGCGTTTGCCCCTTGAAAGAAATTGTTGCCATAGGCGTGGCACAGGGTTGTGTGCTGGTCGTGGATGAATCGCATTCACTCGGTACACACGGGGAGCATGGCGAGGGACTGACTGTTTCTATGGGTCTGGAAGACCAGGTGCATTTCAGAACCGCTAGCCTGGCGAAAGCCTTTTCTGGCCGGGCGGGTTTTATTACATGCTCAGAACGCTTCCACGAATATTTTATCTGTGAATCAAGACCTTCTGTTTTCAGTTCGTCAATGTTGCCTCATGAAATAGCCGCGTTAAATCAAACCTTGTCGATTATTCAGGGAGATGATTGGCGGCGAGAAACGCTCCATGCAAATGCAAGTTACTTGAGAGAGCACTTAGATAGAGCGGGATACAATTTGAGGGGGAGTCAATCCCAGATTATTTCATTAGAGTCGGGGAGCGTTCCGCAAACCATTGCGCTAAGAGATTCCCTAGAAAAGCGGGGGCTTTTCGGCGCTCCATTTTGGACGCCCGCTACGCCTATGAATAGATCCATAATCCGTTTTTCAGTCAATAGCACTCTGACTAAAACCGATTTGAACCGGATTGTCCAAATATGCGATGAAATTCGTGATGAAGTGGATATGGCAAATTGGGCGTCGACTCGTCGTAAGCGCAGTGTAAGTCGGTGCGAGGAAACGAGTGCGCGCACTTTCGATCGTGAATTTGTTTTTGCCTGAAATTGGGTGCCTATTATCAATATTTAGTGTCGAATGCGCTTCCCCGTCCTTTTTGATCCATTTGATCCAGGAATTCATTATAGGAAAGAATCGACTCAGGTTTAAAAGAGGGCGGGTTTTCTATTAGGGTGTAGTAATACCATTGTTTTCCCTGAAACTCGGTGACGGGGTAAAGATATGAACGCCAATCTTGGCATATCGGCCCGTAGGTGCCGCCAGATTGCCAAAAGTAGGGGAGTACTTTTCCACTTTTTAGCGCTTGTAACAATGTCTCGGGGGCGCCTTCATCATAAGCGATTTCGTACTGGCTGATGAGGTCCTCATCGGACATGACAATCAGGCGGTAAGATACTCCGTTGCTATCGAGCATTAGCATGCCTTCGGGATTGTTGCAGAGATAAAATTCGATAATTTGCTTAGAAGCGCATATTTCCCTAAACAGCCCAGCAAATAAAGGGTCGCGAATAAAGTCGTGCGAGCCGAAGGATAAGGCGTCCGCTAGGGTGCGTTCAGTCTGGCGGAAATAGGCTAACTGTAAATCCATGATGGCTTGATTCAAGGTGCGGATAACCGCCTCATCTTGTTTCATGATAAAGCGATCGATGAC
>JAIOJO010000169.1 GCA_019911985.1 Sulfuricellaceae bacterium
GGGTTTTGCGGGCGCCGGGCGGTGTCGCTCGACGCTTGTGTGGAATGACCACACCGCGCGCCTCGCTTCGTGCCCGGCATCCCGCAAAAACCCGTCGCGACCCCGTGCGACTTGATCAGAGGCTCCTTAAAACAGCTTTTAAGATTGGGCGAGCTTGCGGCGGGGTCTTGCCGCCAGGCTTAAGCCCGCTGCGAGCAGCACGGTTCCCATCAGAATCGGGGCGGGGACGGGTTTGCCGGACCAAGCCTCGCCCGCCACGGCGACGAGGGGAATGAGGCTGGCCCAGTTGGCGGCAGCCAAGGGGCCGAGGCGGCTTACCGCCTCGTTCCAGCCGAGAAAGGCGGCGACGGTGACGCCGAGGACGAAAAAGGCCAGGCCGGGGAGATCGGGCACGGCCAGGGCGGCCGCGCCGCTGAGATGCTCGGCGCAGGCGCCCAGCCAGAGTATCGGCAAGGCGGCGCGCAGCGTGGCCGCGAGCGAAACCAGGGGGGGCGTTGCCAGCTTGGCGCCGAGGTGGGTGTAGAGGGCGAAGCAGGCGGCGGAGGCGAGTATCCATAGCGGGCCGTCAGGCAGGCCGGCGCCGTTCGCGGCGGGGCTTGCGCCCGCCCAGTTTACCCAGGCGGCGCCTGCCGTCGCCAAGCCCATCCCCAGCCAGCGCGGCGCGCCCGGTCTATGGCCGAAGGCGGCTGCGCCGATCAGGTAAATCAGCAAGGGCTCCAGGCCGGAAATCGCCGCGGCGACGACGGGCGCCGTTTTTTCCACCCCCAAGAAAAAGCAGACCCCGAATCCGGCATGGCCGAGCAAGCCCATGGCGGCGAGGGTGCGGGCTTGCGTTGCGGGCGGGGCGGTCTTGCCGTGGACCAGGCGGGCCAGCGCGGCCGCCGCCAGCCAAGCCAAGGTGTAGCGCCAGGCGGAAAGCGTCCAGGGCGCGCCGGCCAGCGCCAACTCCCGCCCGACGCCGAAGGACAAGCCCCAGCACAGCACCGCGACCAGCGCGCCGAGGTGGCCGATTAGCCGGGCTGGCATAGCGCGGCGATTGAGCCGGTGGCGAGCACGTCGGCATAACGGTCGGCCAGCGCGGCGAGGGTGGCGGCATGGACGGCGGCGTGGGGAATGACACCGTTGTTGCCGTGGCCGGGCAGATCGCGGCTGGCGCAGGCGTCCGCCGCAACGACAAGGCCGTAGCCCCGGTGCAGCGCGTCCCGCGTCGTGGCGTCGATGCACGCATGCGTCATCAGGCCGGCGACGATCAGGGTTTTAATGCCGGACTCGTCCATGCGCTCTGCCAAGCCGGTGCCGTGGAATGACGAGGGCAGGCGTTTTTCCACGCGGAGGTGGTGCGGCGCGGGAACGAGGGAGGGAATGGCCTCGGCGCCGGCGCTGCCGGGGGCGAAGATCGCGGCGGCGGGGGAGGCGGCGACGTGGTGGACGGGGATTACCGGCATCGCGCAGGCGTCGGCCATCGCCGCCAGCGCGACGGCGTTCCGGGCGGCCTTGGCGCCGTCGGGCAGGGGCAGCTTGCCGTCGAAGTATTCGCGCTGGAAGTCGATCAGCAGCAGCGCCGTACTGGCGGGGGCTATGCGCTGAATGCGCGGCAGGCCGGCGAGTTGCCGCAGGGTTGTTGGATCGGGGTGCATGGTGGCTCCTAGGTTGAATCGGTTTGGATTGCGGCTGGGGCTAGCCCTTGCCCCAATCCCCTCCCCCGCGAGGGGCGGATGGGATTGGGGCCGTGGAGATAGTGTCGATCAATCGATATGCGGATACAATACCGATTAATGAAAATAAACAGTTTCCATATAGAAACAATGAGCGACGATCTTATCGAACAAATCGCGGGCATGGCGGTGTTTGCCGCGGTGGTGCAGGCGCAGAGTTTTTCCGCCGCGGCGCTGCGGCTGGGGCTGACGAAATCGGCGGTGAGCAAGCAGGTGGCACGTCTCGAACACAGCCTGGGGGTCAAGCTGCTGCACCGCACCACGCGCTCGCAAAGCCTTACCGAAGCGGGGCAGGCGCTGTACTTGCGGGCGGCGCAAGGCGTGGCGCTGGCCGAAGAGGCGCGGGCGGCGGTGGCG
>JAIOJO010000170.1 GCA_019911985.1 Sulfuricellaceae bacterium
TCGCCATGCTTGGTGATGGTCACCTGCGGCTCCAGGGAGGCATCCGGCTCTAGGCCGGGCGGTGTGGGGGGCGGCTCAGGCAGCGGCTGCAAAGCGGGCGGCGTCGGCGTCGGCTTCTGCTCGTCGGCCCATGCCGACAGCGTCAGCAGCGACAGAAACAATAGGGTAGTCAGGCGCCGCATGGAATACTCCTTGGCATGATGATGTTGGCGATTGTTCGGATTTTAGCAGAGATTGGGGCTTACAAGCTGAGCTGGATTTCCTGCTCCGTATCCGTCGGTTCGAATCCCCGCGTTTCGTAGTAAGAAAAAATCGCGTCGACGACGGCCTTCGGTTCGTCGATGATTTGAATCAAATCCATGTCTTCTGGGTTTATCATGCCCTCGCTCACCAGGGTATGCCTGAACCAATCGATCAGCCCGCGCCAGTAGGGTTCGTGCACCAGGATAATGGGAATCTTGCGCGACTTGCCCGTCTGCACCAGGGTAAGCGCCTCCATCAGCTCGTCCAGGGTGCCGAAGCCGCCGGGCATAACCACATAGGCCGTGGCGAACTTGACGAACATCACCTTGCGGGCGAAAAAATGGCGGAAGGTTTGGCTGATGTCCTGGAACGGGTTATTGTGCTGCTCGTGGGGCAATTGGATATTCAAGCCGACGCTGGGGGATTTTCCGAAATAGGCGCCCTTGTTGGCCGCCTCCATGATACCCGGCCCGCCACCGGAAATGACGCTGAAACCCGCATCCGACAATTGGCGCGAAATCTGTTCGGTCAACATATAATAGGCGTGGTCGGGCGGTGTGCGGGCGCTGCCGAAAATGCTCACGGCCGGCCGGATGGCGGAAAGACGCTCGGTGGCCTCGACGAATTCCGACATAATACCGAACACCCGCCACGACTCCTTTGCCGAGTAGGTTTGCGCGATCAGTTCGCGGTCGGTGATTTTTGCTAGCTTATCGTCCATGGTTGAAAGCCCGGTTATTTTGATGAATGAAATTCGCAACGCTTCCGTAGGGAGCACCCCGAAAACGCTGCTGCTGGTAGACGGCTCGTCCTATCTTTACCGCGCTTTCCACGCCATGCCCGATTTGCGCAACCGCCACAACGAGGCCACCGGCGCGATTTACGGCGTACTCAACATGCTACGCCGCTTGCATAAGGATGTCAGCGCCGATTATAGCGCGTGCGTGTTTGACGCAAAAGGCAAAACCTTCCGCGACGACTGGTACCCCGACTACAAGGCCAACCGCCCGCCCATGCCTTCCGACCTGGTGTCGCAGATCGAGCCGCTGCATGCCGCCATCCGCGCGATGGGCTGGCCCTTGGTGATGGTGGACGGCGTCGAGGCCGACGACGTGATCGGCACGCTGGCGGAGCGGGCATGGCGCGAAGGGATACGCAGCGTGATCTCCACCGGAGACAAGGATATGGCGCAACTGGTGAACGCCCATGTTTCCCTGGTCAACACCATGACCAACGAGACCCTGGACATTCCCGGCGTTAACGCCAAATTCGGCGTTCCGCCGGAGCGTATTGTCGATTACCTCACGCTGATCGGCGACGCGGTGGACAACGTGCCGGGGGTGGAAAAAGTCGGGCCGAAAACGGCGGTCAAGTGGCTGGCCGAGTACCAGACCCTGGACAATCTCGTCGCCCATGCCGGCGAAATCAAGGGCGTGGTTGGCGACAACCTGCGTAAAGCCTTGGACTGGCTGCCTCAGGGACGCCGCCTGATCACCATCAAATGCGATCTCGATCTCGGCCTGGATTGGCATCAATTGGTCACCCGGGAAATGGACAAGCCCAAGCTGGCCGAGCTTTTCGAGCGCTACGAGTTCCGCACCTGGCTGCGGGAGCTGGGCGACCCCGCCGTCGCCCAAGAAACCGCGGTCGAGCAGCCGCAGCGGCAATACGAGACCCTGCTCGACGAAGCCGCGCTGGAACGCTGGCTAGCCAAGCTGGAACACGCGGAACTGAGTTCTTTCGACACCGAAACCGACGGCCTCGACCCGTTGCAATCGCATCTGGTGGGGATGTCTTTCGCCGTCGCGCCGCACCAAGCGGCCTACCTGCCTATCCATCACCGCTACCCCGGCGCCCCGGCGCAATTGGCCGAAGCCGCCATATTGGCGCGCCTCAAACCCTGGCTGGAAAACCCGGCTAGGCTCAAAGTCGGGCAAAACCTCAAGTTCGACAAGCACATCCTCGCCAACCACGGTATCCGTCTCGCCGGCATCGCCCACGACACCCTGCTGCAGTCCTATGTGCTGGAAAGCCACAAGCCCCACGACATGGATACGCTCGCGCTGCGCCACCTCAACGTCAAAACCATCACCTACGCGGAAGTGGCGGGCAAGGGGGCCAAGCATATCGGCTTCGACCAAGTCGCGCTGGAGCAAGCCGCCCCCTACGCGGCCGAGGATGCCGACGTCACCTTGCAACTGCACCGGTCGCTGTATCCGCAAGTCGCCCAGGACGACCGGCTCGAATACGTCTACCGCCATATCGAAATGCCGGTGCTGGACGTGCTTTTCACCATGGAGCGCAACGGCGTGCTGCTCGACACCCAGTTATTGGGCGTGCAAAGCCGCGAACTGGGCCAGAAAATAGTGGAGCTGGAGCAGCAAGCCTACGCCGCCGCCGGTCAGCCCTTCAACCTGAACTCGCCGAAGCAAATCCAGGAAATCCTGTTCGACCAGTTGAAGTTGCCGGTGGTGAAGAAAACGCCCAGCGGCGCGCCCTCCACCGACGAGGAGGTGTTACAGCAACTCGCGCTGGACTACCCCTTGCCGAAACTCCTGCTGGACTATCGAGGCATGGCCAAGCTCAAGTCCACCTACACCGACAAGCTGCCGCGCATGGTCGATCCCGCCACCGGACGCGTGCATACCAGCTACAGCCAGGCGGTGGCGGTTACCGGCAGGCTGTCGAGTTCCGAGCCCAATTTGCAGAACATCCCGGTGCGCACCGCGGAAGGACGGCGCATCCGCGAAGCCTTCATCGCCCCGCCGGGCTCCAGCCTGGTCTCGGCCGACTATTCGCAAATCGAACTGCGCATCATGGCGCATCTATCCGGCGATGCCGGCCTGCTGAACGCCTTTGCCGCCGGACTGGACGTGCACCGCGCCACCGCCAGCGAAATCTTCGGCGTAACCCCGAACGAAGTTTCCTCCGAGCAGCGCCGCTACGCCAAGGTCATCAACTTCGGCCTGATTTACGGCATGTCGGTCTATGGCTTGGCCTCCCAACTCGGGGTCGAGCGCCAAGCGGCACAAACCTATATGGACCGCTACTTCGCCCGCTACCCCGGCGTCGCCGACTACATGCAGCGCACCCGGGCCTTGGCGAAAGCCCAAGGCTACGTCGAAACCGTCTTCGGCCGCCGCCTGTGGCTACCGGAAATCGCCAGCAGCAACGGCATGCGCCGCCAGGGAGCCGAACGCGCCGCCATCAACGCGCCGATGCAAGGCACCGCGGCGGACTTGATCAAACTGGCGATGATCGCCGTACAAGGCTGGCTGGAGCGGGAAAAACTGCACAGTCTGCTGATCCTGCAAGTCCACGACGAATTGGTGCTGGAAGTGCCCCAAGCCGAACTGGAACGGGTGCTTCAGGAGCTTCCGGACCTGATGTGCAAAGTCGCGCAACTGCAAGTGCCGCTGGTGGTGGACGTAGGGGTAGGGCCGAATTGGGAGCGGGCGCATTGAGGAGCGGCGCGTTTGTTGCGGCTTTGAAAAGGACTAACAGGCCAGCGCCGTGAACCTAGACCCCCGCACCCTGTTATTTTCGCTCATCCTAACCAACGCCTTGATGGTGCTGGGCCTGTTCGTCGCCGCTTCCGGGGGGAAGCGCGACGGCATGGGCAAATGGGCGGTGGCGATACTGCTGGAAACCCTGACCTGGACGCTGATCGCCGCTCGCGGCACCCTCCCCGACGCCTTCTCGGTTATCGTCGCCAATGGCCTCAAGGCTGGAGTCCACGCCTTTGTTTTGGCCGCGATCTGCGAATTCCAGCGGCGCTCGCCGCCGCGCTGGCAGTACTTCGCGCCGGTCGCGCTGACGCTGCTGATGGCGGCGATCCTGGTGGATGACATACGCAGCCGCTTCATCTGGATCGGCCTGATTTACGCCTTCCAGATGGCGCTGATCGCCCGCGCGCTGCTGTCCGATCCGGAAACCCGTGCCGGGCGGGCATGGAGGCTGCTGTTCGGCGGGGTCGCCATGCTCTTGGTGGTGCTGGGCTTACGCGCCTTCGCCGCCATGTTCGGCCATGGCGAGCTTGCCCAACCCCAGGGCACCGCCACTCCTCAGCCGGTGCAAATACTCGCCTTCATCGTCATGATGGCGACCGCGCTGCTCGGCTCCATCGGTTTCTTGCTGATGAACAAAGAGCGCACGGATCGGGAAATTCTGCACCTGGCGATGACCGACAGCCTCACCCAGGTTCCCAACCGGCGCGCACTGATGGACCATGCGGAGCGTGCGCTAGCCCAGCGCGGTGGCCGCCCCGTAGCGCTGCTGATGATAGACATGGATTACTTCAAGCGCATCAACGACACCCACGGACACCCCGCGGGAGACGAGGTGTTGCGCAAAGTCGCCGACCGGCTGCTTGGACGGCTGCGCCGCCATGACGTTTTGGGGCGATACGGCGGCGAAGAGTTCTGTGTGATCGCCCCGGATACCGACACCGAGGGCGCGCTGACGCTAGCCGAGTCCTTGCGCAAAACGATCGCCTCCGCGCCCTTGGTCATCGAACAAGGGGAAATCTCCATCTCGATCAGCATCGGCATCTCGTGTTGCCCTTCCAATGCCGCACGGGAACTGAAAGAAGTTCTGGCGGACGCCGATACCGCGCTGTACGCCGCCAAGCAGGCAGGCCGCAACCGGGTGGTTTGCTTTGGCCCCCAGATGGCAGAGGAAGCCGCCTAGGGCGCGTCTCCGCCCGCTTGGACCGGCAGCAGATCGTGCGCTAGCCGAATCCGGTACCGTAACGAATAGCCGGTCCGGTCGATTCAAGCCATTGCCGGGGCGTCCTAGGGGCCGCTCCACATCCATTCGCTTCGGCATCGGCGCCGGCTAAAAACGGCCGTCGCGGTAATCGGCGATGGCTTGCTCGATCTCTTCGCGCGTATTCATCACGAAGGGCCCCCATTGGGCGATCGGTTCCCCCAGCGGGCGGCCGGCGATCAACAGCGTGCGCGCACCACCGGAACCGCTTTCCAGGGCCACACCATCGCCCCCGCCGCTCAGCACCGCCATTTGCCGTTCCGCGACTTTCTCTTGTCCCTCTCCCACGGCCAACTCCCCTTGGTAGACGTAGAGAAAAGCATTGTGTCCCGCAGGAATCGCTTCGCGATGGCGGCAAGCGGCAGGCAGGTCTATGTCCAGGTACAGCACCTCGGTCGCATTCGCCGGCACGGCGCCGGGACGGCCCCGCCAGTATCCGGCGATCACCTTGACGGTGGCGCCGTCCGCGTCGCGGTGGACGGGAATCTCGTCCGCGCCGTAATCCCGGTAATCCGGCTCCGCCATCTTCCGGGCGGCGGGCAAGTTGACCCAGAGTTGGAAACCCTGCATCACGCCATCCTGCTGTTCCGGCAACTCGGAATGGACGATGCCGCGCCCGGCCGTCATCCACTGCATGCCGCCTGAACTCAGCAGTCCTTCGTGGCCGGCGTTGTCGCGGTGGCGCATCCGTCCCGCCAGCATGTAGGTCACGGTTTCGAAACCGCGATGGGGGTGGTCGGGAAACCCGGCAATGTAATCGTCCGGGTTGTCGGAACCGAATTCGTCGAGCATCAGGAAAGGATCCAGCCGGCGCTGCAAACTCCCCGACAGCACCCGCAGCAAGCGCACGCCGGCGCCGTCGGAAACGGAGGCCCCGCGCACCCATTGTTCCACTCCGCGGCTGGTAAATTTATCGCTCATGATTTTTCTCCTGTTCCTAGTCGATTGAAACGCTATAGCCATTCTGATACTCGACATTTCGAAAATAAAGCGCAAAATATCGTGCCGATCCATCTAATTTTTCGATGATTTAAGCCATGAATTTCCCCCGCACCTCGCTCGACCAATGGCGGGTATTGCACGCCGTCGTGGAACACGGCGGCTATGCCCAGGCCGCCGCGGCGCTGCACCGCAGCCAATCCTCCGTCAGCTATGCGGTCGGCCGCCTCCAGGAGCAGC
Source organism: Sulfuricellaceae bacterium (assembly GCA_019911985.1). Classification (GTDB taxonomy): domain Bacteria; phylum Pseudomonadota; class Gammaproteobacteria; order Burkholderiales; family UBA9220; genus JAIOJO01. The sequence goes on from JAIOJO010000170.1 coordinate 6,190, forward strand.
TCGGCATCGCGCTGCTGAAGCCGGCGGGCCGCCGCATGCGCATCACCGGAGCCGGCCAGGCGCTGATGCGCGACGCGGTTCCCCTGATCGACAGCCTGCTCAAGCTGGAATCCCGCGCCCAGTCGCTGCAACAAGGCTGGGAGGCGGAAGTGCGCTTGGCCGCCGACAGCGTCTACCCGGTGGACGCCCTGCTCTGCGGGCTGGCCGATTTTTCGGCGCAATGCCCCGGAACGCGAGTGCAACTGCACGAGGTCGTGATGTCCGGCGCCGACGATGCGCTGATCTCCGGCCAGGTGGATATCGCGATTACCCACCGCGTGCCCCAGGGCTTCCTCGGCGATTGGCTGCTGGAGGTCGAGTTCGTCGCCGTGGCGGCGCCGTCGCATCCTTTGCATGGACTCGGCCGCCCGGCGACGCCGGACGACTTGGCCCAGCATTTGCTGGTGGTGATGCGGGATTCCGGCAACCGCCAACCGCGCGACGAAGGGTGGCTCGGCGCCTCCCAGCGCTGGACGGTCAGCAGCCCGGACACCTCGATCTCCGTCGTTGCGGCAGGTCTCGGCTTCGCCTGGCTACCCCGCCACCGGATCGCCGACAAGCTGGCCGCAGGCAGCCTCAAACCGCTGTATCTGGCGGCAGGGCAAGTTCAGCGGGCGGCGCTCCACCTGGTTTTCGCCAACCCGGAAGGCGCCGGACCGGCGGCCCGAACGATGGCGGAGAACCTCCGAGCGAGCGCCCGAAACTGGACTCAGCGCTAAGGAGCCTCTGATTAAGTCGCACGGGGTCGCGACGGGGTTTTGCGGGATGCTGGGCACGAAGCGAGGCGCGCGGTGTGGTCGTTCCACACAAGCGTCGAGCGACACCGCCCGGCGCCCGCAAAACCCCGTCCCGTAAGGGTTGCGTCAAAAGCCGGCGTCTGCGGCGTTGCGCTCCTGGGCATCGTAGGCTCGCTACGACCGGCGTCGCGCGCCTTGCAGCCACCGGCTTTTGACGCAACGCGATCCCCGTGCGACTTAATCAGAGGCTCCCTAAGAAGCTGCGACAGCCTCTACCTTCCACCTCGACGGCCCGGGTAGGCTGTGGCAGACTGTGCCGAAGCTTGCGGTATCGCCAACGCCTTAACATCCGCCAAATGCGTACATCATGAATTTTGAAAATCCGTCCGACGACGCCCTGCGGGACTTGCTGCGGCGCGTCAAAAACATCGCCGTGGTCGGCCTCTCCCCCAAAGCGGGGCGGCCCAGCTATACGGTATCCCGCGCGATGCAGGGCTTCGGCTACCGCATCGTGCCGGTGCGCCCGGCGGTGGAGGAGGTGTTGGGGGAAAAAGCCTATCCCAGGCTGGCGGACGTCCCCTTCCCCGTCGATCTGGTCAACGTGTTCCGCGCAGCCGAGCATATCGACGCGGTGGTGGACGAATGCCTGGCGCTCAAGGTGCCGGCGATCTGGATTCAGGAAGGCATTATCAACGAGGCGGCGGCGCAGCGGGCGCGGGAGGCTGGGCTAACGGTGGTGATGGATCGTTGCGTCTACAAGAATTACCTGCGCTTGCTGGTTAATTAGGGAGCCTCTGATTAAGTCGCACGGGGTCGCGACGGGGTTTTGCGGGATGCCGGGCACGAAGCGAGGCGCGCGGTGTGGTCGTTCCACACAAGCGTCGAGCGACACCGCCCGGCGCCCGCAAAACCCCGTCCCGTAAGGGTTGCGTCAAAAGCCGGCGTCTGCGGCGTTGC
>JAIOJO010000171.1 GCA_019911985.1 Sulfuricellaceae bacterium
CCACCACCCACGGCACGTCGTTCAAGCGCTCCAGGTAGAGAAAGCGGGATATCGCCTTGTCGTGCAAGCGTTGCGGAATAATGCGCTGGATCGGAATGCACGCCTTGCCGATGGAAACGCCGGAGCGGGAAAAAACCTGACCGCGCTTGAGCAAGCCGACCGGCCGGCCGTCATCGACGACCACCAGCAAGGGGAGCTGGGTATTCTCCTCGAACAACTTGCGGGCGGCGGCGTAAGGCTCGCGAATGTCGATAGCCAGCACCGGATCGACCAGTTGATCCAAGCGGAAACGGGAAGCGGGTCGGAAGCGCCCCAGATCGTCCGCGCCGGGCAAGCCGCAAATGACGGCAGGCGGTTCCTCGCGAGGCGCGGCGAAATAGTAGCCTTGCGCCCACATGATGCCGAGCTCGCGGCAGAAAGAAACGTCCTCCCCGCGCTCCAGGCCTTTTCCTATGGTGACGGCCCCCAGACGCTGCGACATCGAAACCAATGCCTCGACCAGAGCGGCCCTCACCTGGCTGCCCTGGGCTTCGTGGATCAGGGTGCGGTTGATCTTGACGAAATCGGCCCGGACGGCCGCCATGACGGTGAGGCCGGTGCATCCCGAACCGATGTCGTCGAGGGCGACGCGCAGGCCTTCCCGGCGCAATTCCTCGCAGATCACGGCAAGCGCAGCGGGCTCCATCCGCTCGCAGTCCACCACTTCGATCACCACGCCGCCCGGCTCAAGCCCATACTGCTTGATGCTGTCCAGCAGCGATTGCCGCCATTCCGCATACAGCAGGTTCTGCGGCAATACCTTGAGAAACAACAGCGTTCCGCCCAACTCGCGCGCGGCACGTTGCAAGGCTCGATTCTGGCATAGCTTATCGAGATCGGCCGCCCGCTGCGCCGCGACCGCCAAAGCGAAAGCCTCCTTGCCGCTCAGCAAGGCCCCGCCCGGCGCGGCAAAGCGGCATAAGGCCTCATAGCCGACGACGCGGCCGTCTTGGGCGAGATCCGCCACCGGCTGGAAGTGTATGCGGACGCGCTCATCCAAAGTACCGTTCAGCCAGGGATGCAGGCAACGAGCCGAAAAAACCGCGAAAGGCTGAATTTTCATCAGCCATTCGAGGGAAGAAAGCTCGCCCGAGCCATCCGCCGACAGGCACGCATAGGTGTCCCGCATGCGCTCGCGCTCGGATTCGGCCGACAGGCTCGCGACGAGCGCCTTCAAGGCCTCGTCCGTCGCGACGCGAAAGCGCCACACATCGCCGTCCAGCCGCTGGGCGCCGAGCGCTTCCCAGCCGGGTGCGGAATACGCTCCACTGTATTTCAAGAATAGCCACATCGCCCGGCTCCTCCCTAAATGAATTCCCGGCCCAAGGCCTGTCCATCCCGAAGGGGACGGCAGCCGCCGCATCAGTCAAGTTAGCTTGAAGCAAATTCCGGGCCGCGCATGAAAAACAAAAAATACGCATCGGCTTCAATCGATTAGCGATTAGTCGCCGGTAAGCGATGCACGATTTGGGTGCAGAGGGGAAAACATTTCGGCTCATGGGCTCTACGCCGGGGATGGAACGCCGGCCGACGGAACGGCGCGAGGATAACCCCGGCGTAACCCCGCAGAGAAAAACAAAAGGGCTTACATTTCTGTAAGCCCTTGTTTTATTTGGTGCGCCCGGAGAGATTCGAACTCCCGACTCCTTGGTTCGTAGCCAAGTACTCTATCCAGCTGAGCTACGGGCGCTTTGCGAAGGCGGCATTATATGTGAACTGCCGCCATCATGCAATGGCGGAGAGAGAGGGATTCGAACCCTCGGTGAGGCTATAAACCCCACGCTCCCTTAGCAGGGGAGTACCTTCGACCACTCGGCCATCTCTCCGAAGTGCGCAAGAATACATTTTTGCGCTTAATCCGTCAAACCGGCTTTAAATCACCTTGTCCAGGTTGTAGGCCTGATGCAGAACCCGCACGGCGAGTTCCAGGTACTTCTCGTCGATAACCACCGAAATCTTGATTTCCGAAGTGGAAATCATTTGGATGTTGATGCCTTCCTCGGCCAGCGTTTTGAACATGGTTCCCGCCACGCCGGCATGGGAGCGCATTCCCACGCCCACGACGGAGAGCTTGGCGATTTTGTCGTCGCCGGTCACTTCGCGGGCACCGATTTGCGCCTGGATTTGTTTTAGAATATTCAGTGCCTTGGCGAAATCGTTACGGTGCACCGTGAACGAAAAATCGGTCGTGCCGTCCGATCCGACATTCTGGATAATCATATCGATTTCGATGTTGGCCTCGCCCACCGGGCCGAGAATTTGGTAGGCGATGCCGGGCTTATCGGGAACGCCGCGCACGGTGATTTTCGCTTCGTCGCGGTTGAAGGCGATACCGGAAATAATTGGTTTTTCCATCTTGTCGTCATCCTCGAAGGTAATGAGCGTGCCTTCCCCTTCTTCCTCGAAGCTGGATAGCACGCGTAATTTGACTTTGTACTTGCCGGCGAACTCCACCGAGCGGATTTGCAACACCTTGGAGCCGAGGCTCGCCATTTCCAGCATTTCCTCGAAGGTGATGGT
>JAIOJO010000172.1 GCA_019911985.1 Sulfuricellaceae bacterium
GCTGAAGCGCATCGACCGCAGCCGCTTCGAGGTCGATGCGCTGTTTTACAATAACTACCCCAAGGGCGACTCCGACCTGCGCCAGGAACTGGCCGGCCTCGGCATCCCCCTCGCCATTCTGGCTCCGCGGCGCCAGCCGCTCTGGGCCAAAGCCGCCAAGGAGCTGGCGCGGGGCCTCCTGGGCTGGAAGCCAGCCTGGCGCCGGCAGGCGGTGTTCGCCATCGAAATGGCGTGGCGCATCCGCCCCAATGCCAAACGCCTTGCCGAAATCCTGCGGCAAGGCGGTTACCAACTGCTCTACCTGAACAACCAGCCGTCCTCCAACCTGGAAGGCTACCTGGCGGCCGAAATGGCCGGCGTGCCGGTTGTCCAGCACTGCCGCATCGACGCCACCCTCAATGCGAGTGAAATTGCCGTTACCAACCGCATCGTCCGGCGCATCGTCTGCGTCTCCCACGGCGTGGCGGATTCGCTGAAATCCCAGGGAATCGCAGCGGACAAGTGCGTCGTGGTGAACAACGCCATCGACGGCAAGCAACTCTTGCCGCCGCCCGCCGCCTTGCCTGCAGCCGCCGGGGGACGGCTCGTCGTCGGCGCCGTCGGCTCGCTGATCAAACGCAAAGCCGTGGATCACCTGCTGCAAGCGGTGGCCCGGCTGGGCAGCGGCCCGGAATGCCAGGTGCTGGTCGTAGGCGAGGGGCCACAGCAGGATGCGCTGGAACAACTGGCGGCAGGACTGGGCCTAGGCGAACGCGTCACCTTTTCCGGCTTCCAGAAACAGGCATTGCCCTGGATCGCCGCGATGGATGTGTTTGTCCTCGCCTCAGCCAAGGAAGGGCTGCCGCGGGTTATTCTCGAAGCCATGCTGCTCGGGAAACCGGTGATCGCCTCGCGCGTCATCGGCTCGAAGGAATTGGTGCTCGACGGCGAAACCGGCTTCCTCTACGACTACGGCGACGTGGACGCGCTGGCCGGACACTTGAAACGCTTGCTGGCGGACGAGCGCTTGCGCGAAGCCATGGGGGCGGCTGGGCGGCAGCGCGTGCTGAACGACTATTCGATCGAACGATACGTCGCCGGGGTGGAAAAAATATTGGCGGAGGCGGCGTCGTGATCTACCTTGTGCTGAGCTGGATCGCCGCGCCCTGGCTCTACCTGCGCCTGCTGTGGCCAAACAGGCGCGGCGAACCGCAACAGATACTGCTGATCCAGACGGCGAAAATCGGCGACTTTATCTGCACCACGCCGCTGTTCCGGGAAATCAAGCGGCGCTACCCGCACAGCCGCCTATCGGTACTGTTGCACCCGGTGAACGCGCCCTTGGCCGCCTACAATCCCCACATCGACCTCATCCTGTCCTACCAAGCCGCGGATTACCGCGGTTTGCCGGGCAAGTGGCGGCTGCTCAAACTGCTGCGCCGCCACGGCTTCGACACCGTCATCGGCATCAGCCCCAATCTCACCTTCATTTTGGCTCCGCTCTGGGCCGGGGTGGTGCGCCGCCTGTCCATATTGCCGAATTTCGGCGGCCGCAGTTATCGGCTGGCCGCTCCCTTCCTGACGGCCGGCGAGCCGCATGTGGCCGGGCGGCTGGTGCTGGATACCGCCTTCGCGCTGCTGCGCCGGATCGATATCCAAGCGGCCAGCCGGGACAAGGAGGTCTACGCTCACCCCGCTGCCGAGGCCAAACTCGAAGCCTGGCTAGCACCGCCGACAAGGGGCCGCCGCTTGGTCGGCATCGGCCTGTCCAGCGGCAACAAGCTCAAGGAACTGGGAACGGCCAAACTGGCTCAACTGGTACGCCAGTTCATCGCGCAAAGCGACGACCTTGTCGTATTGATCGGCGCCGCTCCGGATCGCGCGCAGGGCGAGGAAATCCTGCGTTTGCTGGGCGCAAGCGGGCGCGTCGTCAACAGCGCCGGCGTGTTTTCGCTGGAAGAACTGCCCGCCTTGATTTCCCGCCTGGGACTCTATGTCGGCGTGGATTCCGGCATTACCTATATGGCCGACGCCTTGCGCATTCCGCTCATCGACATCATGGGCCCCGCCGACGCCGACGACCAGCGCCCGACCGGGGAGCGCGCCATCGTGCTGCGCCCGCCCGTTTCCTGCGCGCCGTGCTCCCATGCGTTTCTAGCGCCTTATGCATGCGCCAACGGCACGCGCTCTTGCATTGTGTCAGTCTCCGCAAATGAGATTTGCAAACATGCCGCCAACATCCTACCTTAGGCACCTTTGAGTAAGGCCGCTGGTTTTGGCCAGCGCCATTCTGACCCGTTCAGCGGAGAGCTAAATAATGAAAATCGGTATTGTTTGGGAACATGGCGTCAGCAAGTGGACCATGGCACCCTTCGAAGGCTTGTCGAAAAATCATGACGTAACCGTTTTCGTCGGCCAAAAGAACAAATATGACACGTCCGATGTTCTGCTAAAGAAACAAGCCCTTTCCAAAAAAGAAGAGTTTTGGTGCGCCGTGAAAAACCCTAGGCTTGCGATGAAATATTTGCGAGCCCCCTATAAGCGCTTCTACTTCTATCTGCTCTCGCTGAGCCAATACATTACCGATGACTTCGACGTCATTATTTGCCACGACGGCAGCCGGTCTTTGAGCAGTTTGACCGAACTCAAGAAAATCAAGCCGTTCAAGCTGGTAGTGTCTTATGCAGAGAACATTCCTTTTCGCTCTATCTACGATGATAAAACCAACGTGATCAAAAAGCGCTCCTGGAAATGCATCGATTTGCTCGTGCCATGGTGCAAAACGGTTGAAGAAGCCCTTCTTGAGGAGGGCGTCAACAAGATGATTAGAACCATTCCCATGGGGGTGAGCCATGAAATTTTTCGCCCGCTGCCCAAGGATACCGAGCTATGCAAGCGTTACGGGCTGGACACAAGCAAGTTTACTTTTTCTTATATCGGCAAGCTGGTGAGCTGGAAAGGGGTTCAGCACCTGCTGTATGCGGCCAACGTCCTGCGCCGGCGAGGGGTGACGAACTTCCAGATCAGCATCACGGGAAAAGGGGCTCAACTGGAAAATCTGAAGAAAATCATTTCGGATGCGGAGCTGGACGATTATGTCGTCTTCACGGGATCACTGCCCTACCGCGAAGTGGGTCGTCTGTATAGCATCACCGATTGCTTGGTGCTGCCCAGCGTTCCCACCATCACATGGCAAGAGCAGTTCGGCATGGTGCTGGTCGAGGCCATGTCGTGCCGAAAGCCTATTTTGGCGGCGAATAGCGGGTCTATTCCGGAAGTGAGTCAAGGGGCTTGTCTATTGCACACGCCGGGGAGCTGGAGGGAACTCGCAAGGGATATGGAGGCACTGATGAATGACGCGAGCCTGTATGAAAACCTGGCCGAAGCGGGTTACCGCCGGGCTCTGGCGGAATACAGCGACAAACGGACATCCACGCTCTACGAGGACGCTCTGCTGGAGTTGTTCCCCGTAGCTTGAAACTTACAACGCTTATGAT
>JAIOJO010000173.1 GCA_019911985.1 Sulfuricellaceae bacterium
GCGCTGCGACGCCAAACCCAAAACCGCGAGCAAGCCGAATGTGTGCAGGCCGATCACAGCGGTCAGCGCGGCACCGCGCCGCCAAAGGGGCAAGGCCTTGTCCGAAGCGAGAGAATAATGGGCCACGGCCCTATTAGCCCATGCGGCGTTATTCATGGAACATTCGCCTTCACCCAGGCCGTCAAACGCGGCTGAGGAACAACGCCGGAAACGACCTCCACTCTATGGTCGCGTCCGTAAAAGTGCGTGCGGGGCAACTCGCCATGCCAGCGCGGGTCGATTTCGAAACGCAGGCGCTCCGGCATATCGTCGGCGAAGATCCACTGCTCGACCTTGCCAAGGCCAAATCCAGCGACCATTTCTGCGGCAAGCGGCGCGTCTTCCGGCGTATCGGCGGCAACCAGTACGATATCGAGTTTCGGGTGGGATTTCCTTATTTTGCCCAGCGCCTTGAACTCCGCTGGGCAATAGGCGCAAGTGACCGACCAAAATGCAAGGACAAATGGCTTGCCCTGCCGTTCGGCGAGGATATTCGTCAGACTGCCTGCGACAAAAGGCCGGATGGGCTCAGCAGCCGAAATAGCCGGTGCGAGGAGTAGGCATGAAACCAGGAAAAATAGGCGCGGTAACATTATGGGTGAACAAGGTCTTGCAAGCATCCAAAAACAAAACGACAACGCCCATTGCTTCGCACCATCATTCCCCCCTTCTTTATGGAAGCGCGAGTCCAGTTATCGACACATTGAAAACTCGTTTCGTCGATAAAACGAACTCTGCTTTCCTTTTCGAATAATTGAATTGTGTTCCCGGCTGCCGCGACGCTTTAGATGGCCGCTATGGTCAGTATTCACCGGGTGCGACATTTTTCCATAAATCGATGGGCCAAAACGGTGGCGCGGCAATATGCCGCAGCATGGCCGTAGCCGTTTTAGCTGGGATAAAATGGCAAAATACCGCCTAGGGAACGTACTCATGTTTAGTCAAAAGCAGACAGCCTCCACGCCATCGGAAAATAACTTACGACGCCTGTTTGTACTGCGCATAATCGCCATCGTCGGGCAAATTGTGGCCATTGCAGCGGTAACTTACGGCATCGGCATGCATTTGCCCTTGAATTTGATGGGGCCGGTTATCCTGCTTTTGACTGCCTTCAATTTCCTGACCTGGCTGCGGCTGCAAAAACCGATTCCGGTAAGCGATCTCGAATTGCTCGGCCAATTGCTCGTCGACATCGCGGCGTTGACAGCCTTGCTGTACACCAGCGGCGGTTCGACCAACCCCTTCGTTTCCCTGTTCCTGCTCCCCTTGACCATTGCCGCGGCAATCCTGCCCTCGCGACCGACTTGGTTCGTCGCCGCAGTCACCGTCTCATGCTATACCCTGCTTTTGTTCTACTACGTCCCCCTGACTCACAACGGCTCCGAACTACAGATGGCCATGTCCATGGAACATGGCATGGAAGGTCACAATCACCCTGGATCGGGCGGCGATTTTGGTCTTCATGTGCTGGGAATGTGGTTTAACTTTCTGCTGAGCGCCAGCTTGATCGCCATTTTCGTGGTGCGCATGGCCGGATCGATCCGCGAACGCGACCGGCTATTGGCTTCGGCGCGCGAAGCGGCGCTGCGCAACGAGCGCATCATCGCCCTCGGCACCCTGGCAGCGGGCGCGGCCCATGAACTGGGCACCCCTTTGTCGACCATGGCGGTCATTACCCATGAACTGCAGCAAGACTATGCGGATAATAATGAGTTGAGCGAGGATTTGCGCTTGTTGCGCAGCCAGGTCGATAGCTGCAAGTCCATCCTCTCCAAGCTACTCGACTCAGCCGGTCAAAACCGGGCCGACGAGCTTTCCTTAGTGCAAGTGGATCGCTATCTCGACGATTTGATCGAAAAATGGCAGATAGTACGCCCTGGCATAGCCCTCACAATACAACGAAGCGGGCCGCAGCCGGTCCCGCAAATCGCGGTCGAAGCCACGCTCGGCCAAGCCATCCTGAATTTGCTCAACAACGCGGCCGATGCGTCGCCGCACTGCGTTGAAATCGACGAAACATGGGATGACAAACAGCTATTCATCAGCATCTGCGACCAGGGCACAGGCTTAGGGCCGGAAGCCATGGCGAACGCGGGCAAGCCTTTTTTCACCACCAAGCCCCCCGGCCAGGGAATAGGCATCGGCCTATTCCTCGCCAATGCCACAATCGAACGCTTCGGCGGCACGGTCCGGCTGACTAACCGCAAGGACGGCGGCGCCTGCAATCAGATCAGCCTGCCATTACTATCCACCGTATCGCCGGAGCACTCCTAATGGAAAATTCCACCGCCATCGGCATCCTTCCCAATTTGCTATTAGTGGATGACGACCAGGTATTCTGCGGCGTGCTGGCGAAAGCGCTGAAAAAACGCGGCTACGACGTTACCCTCGCCCACGACGTCGAGTCCGCACTGGTATCGGCGATGGCCAACCCGCCCGAATATGCGGTCATCGATCTAAAAATGCCCGGACCCTCAGGCTTGGCCCTGGTGAAAAGTCTCAAGGAACTCGACAATCAAACCCGAATCGTCGTGTTGACGGGCTATGCCAGCGTCGCCACGGCGATTGAAGCGATAAAATTGGGCGCCATACATTACCTCGCCAAACCGGCCGACGCGGACGAAATCCTGGCCGCCTTGCGGCGCGAAGAAGGGGACGCGAATATGCCGGTTAACCCGGCTCCGCTGTCGGTAAACCGGATGGAATGGGAGCATATACAAAAAGTGCTGACCGAAAACAACGGCAACATTTCGGCCACGGCCCGCGCCCTCAAAATGCACCGCCGCACGCTGCAGCGGAAACTCGGCAAATACCCGGTCAAGGCCTAGCCTGAGCCAATCGAGTTATCCGGCAGGAGGCGAGATTACCCCCGCCGTCCTCCCTGCCGAGCGCACCGAAAAAAACGGCCACCCCAAATAGGTGGCCGTGAATGAAGCTTCTGCTTCGGGGATATTCTATTTGACGGTAAACCCTTGTGCCGCCTTACCGTCGGCGTTCTTGACATAGACCTTGCCGTCCGCCCCCAGCCACCAGGCATCCTTGGCATGCTCCGACGGCACTGGGGTCAAGGCGTAATCCGGCGTCAGAGTGTAAGCCTTGCCCAGATACTTTGCCGTGACACTGCCGTCGTCATTGCTTGTGGCGCCGAGGTTGGCGTCATTGGACTTGAAGGTGGCGACCAGTTGCGCCAGGTCGGCGAAGGCCGGGTAGAGTGTTTGCTGGTTGCCAGTGCCGTCCCGATACACCACATGACCTTGCCCATCCGTGGTGAACCCGGTAGCACCGCCATTCGCCTTGCTCACCACCCAGCCCGGTTGCAGGGCGTAGGTGATGCCGTTGACGGTAACCTGGAGCACGCCGTATTCATTCACCGTCACGCTGGCGTTCTTGTCCAGCGCGATGACCTGTCCGGTGAGCTGGGCAGGATCGGCCACGGCGGGCACGAAGCTGGCAATGACGCCGCTCTTTACCACCTCCACCTTACCGTTGCCGGTCACAGTCACACCATCGGCACGGTTGGTGTCCACGGTGATGTCACCTATCGGCATGGCGTTGGCACTGCCGCCGCCGGGGAAGGTCAGGCTCAGCACACCACTGCTGTTTTGCCCCTTGGCGGTGTAACCGGCACCCAGGGAGGCGGCAATCACGCCACCAAAGTCCTGAGTGTCGGAGACACGCGCCACCTTGCCCTTGAGGTTGGGCACGGTCACTTTGCTGGTCAACCCAGCCGCACTTGCCGCCTTCACGGGATCGCCGACGTTGGCGGCGGTGCCCGATTGCGAGCCGAGGCGTACACCGGCAATCTTCCCGGCGCTGTTGAATACGGCGATTTCGCCGGCGTAGAGCTTGCCGTCCTTGATCGCGGAGAACCCGTTGGTTCCGGCTTCAGCGAAGGCGTTGGACGGCAGCGTAATGGTACCGGAAGTAATACTCAGGATGGTGTTGCCGGTAGCGCTATCCACCTGGGAGATGGCTTCGCTGCCGGGGCTACCGCCGGTCACCACAATGGCGTTGCTGCCACTACCGATAGCCAACAAGGGCTGGTTGGGCTGGCTGGAGGTGAGCATCGCGGAACCGCCGGTAACCGAGACGACCTGAACATCCTGGCCGCCCACCGTGACCGTCTTCAAGGTCACCACAACATCGCCGCCCTGCGGCTTGACGTTCACGTCCTGCCCGCCGATGGTCATTTTGACTGAGGCATCGGCGTCATTGCCGGTAGTGGCCTTAGGCAGGGTCAGGCTGGTCGCGCCGCTGGTCTTGTCCACGCTGGCGATCACCGTGGCGCTGGCGCTGCCGGAGGAGATGACGACCGCATTGGCACCGCTGCCCACCGATACCAGCGGCTGATTGGCGGCGCTCGCGGTGACTTGCGCCGTACCGGCGGTGACGTTGAGCACCGTGGTATCCGCGCCGTTGACCTTGACGGTGGCGGTCTTGACCACGGAACCGCTTTCTGTGGGCTTCACCGACAAGGTATTGCCGCCGACAACGACATTCACCGCGCTAGAGGTAGCGGCGCCCGTAGCGGGCGGCGTCGGCAGGTTGATGGT
>JAIOJO010000174.1 GCA_019911985.1 Sulfuricellaceae bacterium
GGCCGAAGGCGATCAGCGCATGGCTCAACTGGTAGCCTTTGCCGAACGGGTCGGCCCACGGATCCATGAATCCGATCACTCGCTGCATGCGGTAGGGTGAGCTCCAGATCAGCAGCAAGAAGCCGATCAGCAGCATGACGATCAAGAATCCGAACTGCTTGCCGTTCAATCCGCCGAGGAACAGGATGGAGATCGCGATGGCCGTTACCACGGCAAAGGCGCCGAAGTCCGGTTCGCGCAGCAGCAGCCCGCCCACTACCAGCATCACCGCCATCATCGGCAGGAATCCGCGCACAAAGCTTTCCAGCAGCGCGCCCTTGCGCACGGTGTAATCGGCGGCGTACATCACGGCGAACAGCTTCATCAGCTCGGATGGCTGCAGGTTGATCACGAACAGGGAAAGCCAGCGGCGGCTGCCGTTGACTTCGCGCCCGATTCCGGGAATCAGCACCAGCACCAGCATGGCCATGCCGGCCAGAAACAAGTACGGCGCCATCTTTTGCCAGGCCGCAGCGGGCACTTGGAATGCGACGACGGCGAACACCGCGCCCGCCGCAAGGAAAATCGCGTGGCGCACGAGATAATAGGTATAGCGGTGGCCGGTATGGGCGTCCGCCTCGGCGATGGCGATGGACGCCGAATACACCATCACCAGGCCGAAGCTCATCACCAGGATGATGACCCACAGCAGGGTATAGTCGAAATCCGGCAAACTGACTTCCGCCTTGAGGGTGGCGCTAAGCATGGCATCCCTCCAGTTGCTTCACCGCCGCGACGAATACCTCGGCGCGGTGAGCATAGTTGCGGAACATATCGAAGCTGGCGCAAGCGGGCGAAAGCAACACCGCGTCGCCCGCTTGCGCCGCCTTTTGGGCCGCTCGCACCGCGTCGTCCATGCCCGCCGCAGCCAGCACGGGCACGCCGCAATCGGCCAGCGCGGCGGCTATCGCCGGGCCGTCGCTGCCAATCAGCACCACCGCCCGCGCCTTGTCCGCGACCGCCGCCCGCAAGGGAGTAAAATCCTGGCCCTTGCCTTCGCCGCCGGCGATCAGCACCACTGGACAGCTCATCCCTTTCAAGGCCGCCGCCGTGGCGCCCACATTCGTACCCTTGGAGTCGTCGTAGTAGCTCACGCCGTCGATTACCGCCACTTTCTCGACCCGATGCGGCAGGCCCTTGAACGAGCGCAAGGCCGCCAAAAGCGGGCCGAATTCGATGTCCAGCTCGCGGCACAGCGCCAGCGCCGCCAGCGCATTGGCGGCGTTGTGCAATCCCGCCAAGGGCAATTCCCGCAAGGCCAGCAGGCATTCCTGGCCGTTCGCCAGCCAAGGCTCGCCGGCGTGCACCTGCAAGCCGAATTCGCTCTCCGACTTGGGTTTATCCAAGCCGAAACTCACCTGTTTGCGTCCGGGCCGCGCCATCGCGAGCGTATGCGGATCGTCCCGGTTCAGCACCTGGGTTCCATTCCCGGAAAAAATGCGCGCCTTGGCGGCGGCGTACTCGGCCAAGCCGGCGTAGCGGTCCATGTGGTCTTCGCTGACATTCAGCACGGTGGCCGCCGCCGCGTTCAAGCTCGACGTGGTTTCCAGTTGGAAACTGGACAATTCCAGCACGTATACCTCGGGCTCGCCATCGCGCTCCGCCGCCAGCAGCGCGTCCAGCACCGGCAAGCCGATATTCCCCGCCACCACGGTTTTCAATCCGGCGTGGCGGCACATCGCGCCGGCCATTTCGGTCACCGTGCTCTTGCCGTTGGAACCGCTGATCGCGACGATTTTCGCCGCGCTGTTCGCTAGCGCTTGTGCGAACAGCTCGACGTCGCCCACCACCGGCATGCCGCCGGCCCGAGCCGCCGCCAGCAACGGCTCGGATAAGGGAACGCCGGGGCTGGCGACGATCAAATCGACGGCGGCGAACGTTTCCGCCGCGAACGGCCCGAGGGCCACGGCCACATCGGGCATCTCCTGCCGCAGGCGCGCCAATTGGGGCGGCGCTTCGCGGCTGTCGGCCACGCTCACCCGCGCGCCCCGGCGTTCCAGCCAGCGCACGGCGGACAGCCCGGTATCGCCCAGGCCGAGCACCAGCACGTTTTTATCCTTGAGCGACAAAGCCACGATTTTGCTTACCTCAGCTTCAAAGTCGATAGGCCGAACAGCACCAGCATCATGGTGACAATCCAGAAGCGCACCACCACTTGCGTCTCTTTCCACCCCTTCAATTCGTAATGGTGGTGC
>JAIOJO010000175.1 GCA_019911985.1 Sulfuricellaceae bacterium
ATCCTGCGCCTGGGCTATGCGGCCGGACGGGTTCTCGTTGCGGACGACGAACAAATGGCGCCGGGCGAGCGGCCTAGCGTGGTAATTGGAAAGGATACCCGGATCTCGGGCTACATGCTGGAATCCGCCTTGGAGGCAGGCTTGTCGGCGGCCGGTGTGGATGTGCTGTTGCTCGGGCCGATGCCGACACCGGCCATCGCTTACCTCACGCGCGCGTTTCGTGCCCAGGCCGGCATCGTGATTAGCGCTTCGCATAATCCTTACCACGACAACGGCATCAAGTTTTTTTCACGCTCGGGGGAGAAGTTGTCCGATGCGCTGGAGGCGGCGATAGAGGCAAGCTGGGACCGGCCCCTGATTACCATGCCGTCGGACAAGCTGGGTAAAGCGCGCCGGATCAACGACGCGGCGGGGCGCTACATCGAATTCTGCAAGAGTACCTTCCCCGCCGATCTCGATTTGCGCGGCCTGCGTATCGTGCTTGACTGCGGCCATGGGGCGACTTATCACATCGCTCCCCACGTATTTCACGAGCTCGGCGCCGAAGTGTTGCAAATCGGCGTCGAGCCGGATGGGCTCAATATCAACGCGGGTTGCGGCTCGACCCAGCCCACCGCGATGCTCGCGGCGGTGGCCAAACACCGCGCCGATCTCGGCTTTGCCTTCGATGGCGACGGCGATCGCCTGGTCATGGCGGATAAATCGGGGCAATTGTACGACGGGGATCAAATCGTTTACTTGATCGCCAAGCATCGCCGGAATAATGGAACGCTGAAAGGCGGAGTGGTCGGTACGCTGATGAGCAACCTGGCCTTGGAACACGCCTTGCAGGCGCTGCAAATTCCTTTTTCCCGCGCCAACGTGGGCGACCGTTATGTGCTGGAAATGTTGCAGCACAAGGGGTGGCAGCTCGGCGCCGAGAATTCCGGCCATATTTTGTGCCTGGATAAGCACAGCAGCGGCGACGGCATTATTTCGGCGCTGCAGGCCTTGCACGCCATCAAGGCGAGCGGCTCGTCGCTGGAGGCGTATGCGCGCGAGTTGGTGCTTTATCCGCAAGTCATGATCAACGTGCCCGTGGCCAAGCATTTCGATTATCGTACCGCCGCCGCCTTGTTGGCCAAGCGGGACGAGGCCGAAAAAGCCTTGGCGGGAGCGGGGCGGGTTTTGTTGCGGCCCTCGGGAACCGAGCCGGTATTGCGGGTGATGGTCGAGGGGCGAGCGCGGGATGAGGTGCAGCACTGGGCTGAGCAATTGGCGGAGGCGGTTAGGCTCTCTCTTGATTAAAAAAAGGCCTTCCGTAGAAGGCCTTTTTTACGCCGGAAAAAACGGGATTAACCGAATTTGCCGGTGATGTAGTCTTCCGTCGCCTTGGCTCTCGGTGTCGTGAAGAGCGTGTCGGTATCGCCGAACTCGATCAGTTCGCCCAAATACATATACGCCGTGTAGTCGGACACGCGTGCCGCTTGCTGCATGTTATGGGTCACGATGAGGATGGTGTAGTCCGCCTTCAGTTCGAAGATCAGTTCTTCGATGCGGGCGGTGGAAATCGGGTCCAGGGCCGAGCATGGCTCGTCCAGCAGCAGGACTTCCGGCTTAACCGCAATACCGCGGGCGATGCACAGGCGTTGCTGCTGGCCGCCGGAGAGGCTGTTGCCGCTGCGATTCAGCACGTCCTTCACTTCATCCCATAGCGCAGCTTGGCGCAGCGCCCATTCCACGCGCTCTTCCATCTCCCGCCGATTCAATTTCTCGTAAAGTTTCACGCCGAAGGCGATGTTGTCGAAAATCGACATTGGGAAGGGCGTGGGCTTCTGGAATACCATGCCGATTTTGGCGCGCAGCATGTTGAGGTCTTGGTGCGCATCCAAAATGTTTTTGCCGTCGAGCAATATCTCTCCGGTCGCGTGCTGATTCGGATACAGCGCATACATGCGGTTAAAAGTGCGCAATAGCGTCGATTTACCGCAACCCGACGGGCCGATGAACGCTGTCACCTTTTTATCGGGTATTTCCATATTGACGGATTTCAGCGCATGGTAGCTGCCGTAATAGAAACTCAGGTCGCGGATGCTCAGCTTGGATATTTCTGTTTGTTTACTGCTCATATCAATCCCATCGGCAACAAGTATTTAGGAAAGTGATTTCTGGCGGAAAAATATCCGCGCCAGGATGTTAAGGCCAAGCACAGCGGCGGTAATCAGCAAAGCGCCGGCCCATGCAAGTTTCTGCCAGTCCTCGTATGGACTCATGGCGAACTGGAAAATAACCACCGGCAAGTTGGCCATGGGCTGATTCATATCGGCGCTCCAGAACTGGTTATTCAAGGATGTGAACAGCAGCGGTGCCGTCTCTCCGCTAATCCGGGCGATGGCGAGCAATACACCGGTCATGATGCCGGCCTTGGACGCGCGCAGGGTGACCAGCGTAATCACTTTCCATTGCGGCGAACCGAGCGCAACCGCCGCTTCGCGCAGGGTGTTCGGAACCAGACGCAGCATGTTTTCGGTGGTGCGGACGACGACGGGGATCACTAGCAGCGCGAGCGCCAAGGCGCCGGCCCAGCCGGAAAAGTGTCCGATTTTAGAGACGTAGATGGCATAAATGAACAAGCCGATAACGATAGAGGGTGCGGACAGCAGAATGTCGTTGATGAAGCGGGTGGCTGGAGCGAGTATGCCGCGCGAACCGAATTCGGCCAGATAGGTTCCGGCCAGTATGCCGATGGGCGTGCCGATGGCGGTGCCTAATACGGTCATCATCAAACTGCCGAAAATAGCGTTAAGCAAACCGCCGCTGCTGCCCGGCGGTGGCGTCATTTGCGTGAACATCGCGGTGTTGATGCTGCCGAGGCCGTGGCTAATCAAGGTGAGCAGTATCCAGCCTAGCCAGAACAGCCCAAAGGCCATCGCGAGCAGCGAGGCGATTAGATTGATGCTGTTGACTAGGCGGCGGCGGGAATAGCGAGATAGCATGATTGTCCTTTAATTGCCTTTACCTTCCTGCTTGGCAAGTTGCAGCAGGAGAATTTTAGAGATCGATAGCACGACAAACGTGATGAAGAACAGAATCAGGCCCAATTCGACCAGGGCCGACGTATAGAGGTCTCCCACTGCCTCGGTGAATTCGTTGGCCAGGGCCGAGGCGATGCTGTTTCCGGGCATGAATAAGGAGGCGCTCAAATTGTGCGCGTTGCCGATCACGAAGGTGACCGCCATGGTTTCGCCCAGCGCGCGGCCCAGACCGAGCATGATGCCGCCGACGACGCCTGTCTTGGTATAGGGCAAAACGATATTACGCACGACTTCCCAGGTGGTCGAGCCCAGTCCGTATGCGGATTCCTTCAGCATGGGCGGCACCAGTTCGAAGACGTCGCGCATTACCGAGGCAATGAAAGGAATAACCATGATGGCCAGGATAATTCCGGCGGTGAGCATGCCGATACCCATGAACGGGCCTTGCACCAGCATGCCGACGTAGGGCGCGTCGCCGAAGGTCGCTTGAAGCCAAGGCTGGACATGCTCGGCGAAGGCGGGAGCAAAAACGAACAAGCCCCACATACCGTAAATAATACTGGGAATTCCCGCAAGCAGTTCTATGGCCGTGCCAAGAGGGCGGCGCAGCCACGCGGGCGAGAGTTCCGTGAGGAATAGGGCAATGCCGAAACTGACGGGGATGCCGATCAGTAGGGCGATGAATGAGGTAACTAATGTGCCGAAAATGGGCACTAATGCGCCAAACTTCTCGGTGACAGGGTTCCAGTCGGCGCTAAAGAGAAAGCCGAAACCGTAAGCCTTGATCGACGGGAGGCTGCCTAGCAATAATGAGAGCAGAATTCCCAGCAGCAACGCGAGCACGATAAAGGCAAAGAATCGTGTGGTATTGCGAAAGACTATGTCGATCCAGTGCTGTCGTTTGAGTTGAGTAGTCGTGTGTATTTGCGGCATTGGTCCGGGCATTTAAAAAAAGGGGGGGGGCATAACGCCCCCCAAAATTCTAAAATTTAGAATCCTTTATCGAGGCTTGTCAAGCTAATCGATTATTTCCAAATCTCTTTACCGCTCACGTCCTTGATGTGGGCTTTCCACGCGTCATGGATTTGCTTGACTACGGTGTCGGGCATCGGGATGTAATCCAAATCGCTGGCCATTTTGTCGCCGTTGGCATAAGCCCAGTCGAAGAACTTGAGCACTTCCATGGCGTTGGCTGGTTTTTCTTGGCTGGTGTGCATCAGGATGAAAGTCGCGCCTGCGATGGGCCAGCTTTTCTTGCCGGGTTCGTCGGTCAGGATTTCATAGAAGCCGGGAGCGTTTTTCCAGTCGGCACCGGCGGCAGCGGATTTGATGCTTTCATCGTTAGCGCTGACGAATACGCCGTCTTTGTTTTTCAGTTCGGTGTAGGTCATTTTGTTTTGCTTGGCGTAGGCAGTTTCTACGTAGCCGATAGAGCCTTTGATTTGCTTCACGAAGTTAGCCACGCCTTCGTTGCCCTTGCCGCCGGTACCCACGGGCCAGGCAACCGAGGTATCGTTGCCGATTTTATCTTTCCACTCGGTGCTGACTTTGGACATGTAATTGGTGAAAATGAAAGTCGTGCCGGAACCGTCGGAACGGTGAACCACGGTGATGGTTTGGTTAGGAAGCTTGACGCCTTTGTTCAGCGCGACCAGTTTCGGGTCGTTCCATTTGGTGATTTTGCCCATGAAAATTTCGGCTACCAACTCGCCGGTCAGCTTGATTTCGTTGGATTTGACGCCATCCAGGTTGACGACCGGGACAATCCCGCCCATCACGGTGGGGAATTGCATCAAGGCGTCTTTTTGCAGCGCATCGGCTTTCAGGGGCATGTCGGACGCGCCGAAGTCAACGGTCTTGGCCTTGATTTGCTTGATGCCGCCGCCGGAGCCGATGGATTGGTAGTTCATGCCGACACCGCTTTTGGCTTTATACGCTTCAGCCCACTTCGAGTAAATCGGGTAGGGGAAGGTCGCGCCTGCGCCGGTAATGTCGGCGGCGTGTACGGAGGCGGCGAAGCCCATGCCTAGGGCCATGGCGGCTATCAGGCCGGTCAATTGGGTTTTCAATTTCATTTTAGATAACTCCTTGCTTAGTCGAGTGTCGGAAAAATTAGCATGTGTGCTAACGGGTAATCTCGGCGTTCACCGCCTCTTGAATAACGAGGTTGGATTGTAGGGATGAAATGTTACACGAATGTTACTGTGCGAGCTTGAACCTGCTGTTATGAGGAGGCGCTGTTGCTTTGCCGGAGCGTGGCATTGACCTCGGGGCGCTTACTGGGTACTATTCAGCGCTTTGTTGGGAATGCCTAAAGGGATGGTATGCGTAACAAGTTGGTTGCCGGTAACTGGAAGATGAACGGTAGTATTGCGCAGAACAAAGCGCTGCTGGATGGCGTGGCGGCGGGTTTTGCCGCCTTGCTGTCCTCGGGCGATACAGCCAAGGGGGTACAGTGCGCGGTGTGCGTGCCTTTCCCGTATCTCTTTCAAGCGCAATCGGTCCTGCAGGGCAGTAAACTGGCTTGGGGCGCTCAGAATCTGAGCCAGTACGAAAAGGGCGCCTACACCGGCGAGGTCTCGGCTTCGATGCTGCGCGATTTCGCTTGCCGTTACGTCATCGTCGGGCATTCCGAACGGCGTGCTTTATATGGTGAAAGCGATGCTATCGTTGCCGATAAATTCGAGGCGGCCATTAATGCGGGCTTGATCCCGATATTGTGCGTGGGCGAGACCTTGGCCGAGCGCGAGGCCAATGTAACCGAGCAAGTCGTTGCCCGGCAATTGGATGCGGTTATCGTCAAGTGCGGCGCTGCAAGCTTGGCTAAGGCGGTGGTGGCTTACGAGCCGGTATGGGCTATCGGCACGGGTAAAACGGCTAGTCCCGAACAAGCGCAGGCTGTGCATGCCTTTGTGCGCAATAAGATCGCCCAGTTGGATGGCGCCGTTGCGGATGGATTGCAAATTCTCTATGGCGGCAGCATGAAGGCCTCCAACGCCGTGGAATTGTTGTCCATGGCGGATATAGACGGCGGTCTGATCGGCGGTGCCGCTTTGGACGCCGATGAATTTCTGGCTATTTGCCGCGCCGCGCAACGCTAAGTCAATTCGAGGATTTAATAAATGGAAACACTGGTTTTAATTATCAATGTGATGGCGGCCCTGGGAACTATCGGCCTAGTGCTGTTGCAGCAAGGCAAGGGTGCCGACATGGGGGCCGCTTTTGGCAGCGGAGCTTCCGGCAGCCTTTTCGGCTCAAGCGGGTCGGCCAATTTCCTCAGCCGCTCCACGGCGGTTCTGGCCGCTATTTTCTTTGCCAGCAGCCTGGGTTTGGGGTATATTTCCGCGCACAAATCCAAGTCTCCTGCTATCATTGCCGCCCAGAAAGCGCTTTCGCTTCCCGGTGGCGGGGCGGACGCCAAAAAAGCCGGGCAAGCTCCCGTGCCGGCAGGTTTGGTGGGGCAGAAGTCCAAGGAAATTCCTAATTAGGATAAATCCTCTCTAATTAGTATGCCGGCCAGTCCTTGAGGCTGTCCGAATGGTGCACGCCGATGTGGTGAAATTGGTAGACACGCCGTCTTGAGGGGGCGGTGGCGAAAGCCGTAGCAGTTCGAGTCTGCTCATCGGCACCATAAGATTTTATTATGTAGCTATAATCCGTTGTTATTCTATAACGGTCTGTTTTTATTAGAAAATAATTCAAAAAAACGTCTTGACACGGATGTTTCCGCGCCCATAAACTGAGGCTACATGCAGATTATGTAGATTCGGAGTGGCGTGCGGTGCTGGATAATTATTTCCCCGTTTTGTTGTTTGCCTTGGTCGGCTTAGCCGTAGGTGTCGTGCCTATGCTGGCGGGCGGCCTGCTGGCGCCCCACCGTCCCGATAGCGAAAAGCTCTCTGCTTACGAATGCGGCTTCGACGCCTTCGGCGATGCGCGCATGAAATTCGACGTGCGCTACTACCTGGTCGCCATTCTGTTCATCCTGTTCGATCTGGAAATCGCCTTCCTGTTTCCTTGGGCGGTCGTGCTGAAAGAAATCGGATTCTTCGGTTATTTTGCAATGGTGGTTTTCCTCGGCATTTTGGTGGTGGGTTTTGTCTACGAGTGGATGAAAGGGGCGCTGGAATGGGAATAGAAGGCGTTCTGGAAAAAGGCTTCGTCACCACTTCGGCGGATGCTCTGATCAACTATACCCGCACGGGCTCGCTTTGGCCGATGACCTTCGGTTTGGCCTGCTGCGCGGTCGAGATGATGCAAGCGGGCGCGGCGCGCTACGATCTGGATCGTTTCGGCGTGGTATTCCGCCCGAGCCCGCGGCAATCCGACGTGATGATCGTGGCCGGGACCCTGACCAATAAAATGGCTCCGGCCTTGCGCAAGGTGTACGACCAGATGCCCGAGCCGCGCTGGGTGATATCCATGGGGTCGTGCGCCAACGGCGGCGGCTATTATCATTATTCCTATTCCGTGGTGCGCGGTTGCGACCGCATCGTTCCCGTGGATATTTACATCCCCGGTTGCCCCCCCACGGCAGAGGCGCTGATGTACGGCATTATCCAGTTGCAAAACAAAATCAAACGCACCAATACGATAGCCCGCTAGAGCCGATCCATGATTGCCACCCCAAACCTTGCCGCGCGCTTGCAAAATGCCCTTGCTAACAGCCTGGTCAATATCGTCGAGCGCTTGGGCGAGGTGAGCATCGAAGTCGCTGCGGCGGATGTGCACCATGTGGCCCAGCTATTGCGCGATCACGAAGATTTGATGTTCGAGCAATTGATCGATTTGTGCGGCGTGGACTATCGGGATTATCAAGATGGGACTTGGCAAGGCAAGCGTTTTGCCGTGGTCTATCATTTCCTGTCGGTGGCGAATAACGAACGCCTGCGTTTAAGGGCGTTCGCCGCCGAGGATGATTTCCCGCTGCTGCCTTCGCTGGTCGATGTTTGGCCTGTGGCCAATTGGTTCGAACGCGAGGCATTCGATTTGTTCGGCATCGTGTTCGAAGGGCATCCCGACCTGCGCCGCATTCTCACCGACTACGGTTTTATCGGCCACCCCTTCCGCAAGGATTTTCCCTTGTCCGGCCACGTCGAAGTGCGCTACGACCCGGATCAGAAGCGGGTGATCTACCAGCCGGTGACGGTCGAGCCGCGTGAACTGACGCCGCGCATCGTGCGCGAGGAGACTTACGG
>JAIOJO010000018.1 GCA_019911985.1 Sulfuricellaceae bacterium
CTTCCACAGCTTCAGCGGTTCGGTCGGGTATCTGTTGGCGGCAACCATAATCGTCTCACTCCTAAAATCGGTTACGAAGCGTCTAGAACAGCTCTTCTTCGCTCAAGGTCTCGAGGAACGCCTCCACCCGGACGCGCAATGGCCCCAATGGATTCGAAATATCAAACTCCAGGAACAGGGTCGGAATCCCGTTATCCTCCAAGTGCTGCTTAAGATCGGGATAGTCCGCCTCATGGGGATCGCAGAACTTCTGCTGCAGAAAAATGGCGGCTCGCGCATTGTATTCCTTGGCCAAACTGAGCACGTGATCAAAACGGGTATGGACGGGATAGTCCTTGGTGGGACAGGCAGGCCGGTCACAATAGCGGTCGGCTATGGCCTGGATTGGGTCGCCACCCGGCTTCGCTTCGTTCCAGAAGTAGCGAGTACCGGAACACTGGTCGTCGATCACGATGGTGCAGCCCACCGACTCGATCATGGCCATGAAGGCGCAATCATCGTTCTCGCTGCCGATGGTCATCAGCCGCACACCTTCGTCACGATTCATCTGCCGACCCGGCAGCGCCGCCAGCACCTTCTTCAACTGCTCGTTATGCTCGCGCTTGTCGATAAACTGGGCAGTCAGGCTGGCGTAGAGGGCCTCTAGACCGGTAGCCTTGGGATCGGTCTGTTTCCGGTAGTCGAACAGTTCTTTAAGCAGTCGCCGGTTCTCGTTGATCACCTCGATCGCTTCATCGATCCGGCCATCGGCAATGGGCTTGCCAATGACCCCTTCCAGAAAGGCGCGGAATTTCTTCACTTCCGCATAATGGGCTCGTTTCGCAAACTGGGACTGCACTTCATTCGGCATTGGCAAGTAATAGTCCCACTTGACTGTGGGCACATGGTCGCGCCAGGAGGCAAAAGTCTGGCGGTACTGCATACAGGACTGGGTCAGGGTCACTCCCTCGGCGTAGTCGTAGCGGCCAAGCAGCCCTTGCGCCAAAGAGTCCCGACAAAACGGGCAGAACATGCCAAAGATGTGGGGCTCGGTGACATTCTGGGTTTCGTGAGATCCCAATACCCGCACCGGCAGCATGTCCGCGGCAATCAACAACTCCTCGGGCGTGTAGGTGCACAGGGTGGCCGCCACCTGACCACCGGTCTTCTGTTTCCAGGCGCGGGCGTAGTCGTGGCGCTTTTCGTACCATGTCTTGAATTGATCAAACAATCCGTCGCTCATTGATCCTCCTCCGTAAGGCCTGGCTTAGTTTGCCGGCCGGGTTCTCAAGCCGCGCCTGGCGGTTAAAACACTCGAATTCGACCCTAAAAATAAACCTTGCTCCAAACAAAAATGAGGCATTTTTAGCGCCGAAATCCAGCTCAAAATCTAGCGTCTCATATTGGGGTGCCCTCAACATGGGGAAGTTGACATATATCAAGAAAATTAAAGATAGCCACATAGACGCTGCCATGATACGCAATGAGCGCAAGCCCAGTAATATTGGAAGATTGATATAGATCAAGGAAACTGAATGTGGCTAGTATTTTATGGAAACATACGCGCTAGCATGGTACGCAATGAGCGCGAGCGCAGTTCGGCGGCACCGTTAAATACAAAAAACTTATTCCTTGGGAGGAGGATGCATGAACGACTTACCGACTGCATTGCCGTCACGGGAATGCGATGACCTGCTACGCCCCCGCCCAAGTCAGGCAGCGCGGGCAGTGGGTAGTGCGAGATGCGACTGCCCCAGTCGACATCCTTGCTTCAGCGATTGCTGCCGGCAACATGACTGACGAACAGCTCGACAGCGCTCGCCAGGCTACTGGCAAGTCTAGGACCGGAGAGTTGCGATTAAAGTCCGCTCCGGCGCTGCTGGCCGAGCGAGCTCGCCAGACGCCGCAAGACATCGCCTACCGGGCAAAAAAACGCGGCATCTACCTTGAACGTACCTGGCTCGGCTACGCCGAGCAGGTGGGGCGTTTCGCTTTGGGATTACGCAGCCTCGGCTTAGCCCGGGGAGAGCGTCTTGCCA
>JAIOJO010000176.1 GCA_019911985.1 Sulfuricellaceae bacterium
GGGGATGCAACTAGCCGTAATTGAATATGCGCGCAACATGGCGGGCATGGCTGGCGCCCATAGCACTGAATTTGATCCAGAAACACCTTATCCGGTTGTAGCCCTCATTAGCGAATGGTTTGACCGTAGCGGAAAACTGGAAACTCGGGATAGCACTTCCAATCTTGGTGGAACAATGCGGCTTGGTGGGCAAGAATGCCAATTACAAGCAGGAAGCAAGGCACGTGAAGCGTATGGAAGCGATACAATCGTCGAGCGCCATCGTCACCGCTACGAAGTCAACAATCAATACTTGCGTCAACTTGAGGAAGCAGGCTTACGGGTTAGCGGTATTTCAAAAAGCGAAAATTTGTGTGAAATGATTGAGCTGCCGGATCACCCCTGGTTTGTAGCCTGTCAATTTCACCCGGAATTTACTTCCACTCCGCGAGCGGGCCATCCCTTATTTAAGGCTTTCGTCGAGGCGGCCAAAGCGCGTGTTACCCGCCGTCATGATGTTGTAGCGAGTGAGGTCAAATGAAACTGTGTGGATTCGAAGTGGGGCTGGAACACCCCCTATTCTTGATTGCCGGCCCTTGTGTTATCGAATCGGAACAATTAGCGCTAGATACGGCGGGGAAATTGAAGGAGGTTTGTCGTTCTGTTGGCATTCCTTTTATCTACAAGTCTTCCTATGACAAAGCCAATCGTAGCTCAGAAAATTCATTTCGAGGCAAAGGGATGGATGAAGGTCTTAAGATTTTAGATAAAGTAAAGAGTCAAATTGACGTGCCCGTGCTAACCGATGTGCACACCGCAGAAGAAATTCCGCTTGTAGCCTCTGTCGTCGATGTGCTACAAACACCGGCTTTTCTTTGCCGACAGACTGATTTTATCCATGCAGCCGCTTCCGCTGGAAAACCGGTAAATATAAAGAAAGGGCAATTTCTCGCTCCATGGGATATGAAGTATGTCGTTGAGAAAGCTCGGCATGCTAGCGGCACAGATAATATTATGGTTTGCGAGCGAGGTGCTTCTTTCGGTTACAACAACCTAGTGTCGGACATGCGCTCTCTTGCGGTCATGCGCGAAACCGGCTGCCCTGTCGTATTTGATGCCACACATTCGGTGCAACTGCCGGGGGGGCAAGGCGGCAAAAGCGGCGGGCAGCGAGAGTTCGTCCCCGTTCTTGCCCGTGCGGCGGTTGCCAGTGGAATTTCCGGCATTTTCATGGAAACACATCCCGATCCCGATAAAGCCCTATCCGACGGTCCCAACGCATGGCCCTTACCGCATATCAAGCAACTTCTGGAAATGTTGACTGAACTGGATGCTTTGGTTAAACGAAATGGATTCATCGAACAACAGCTATAAAACTGTTTTCCAATATGCTCTACGAACTTAGTGCCTTCCACAGATCAGCGAAGGCTTATTGATTTTGAAGCCGCCCAGTAACGAATAAATGAATTTTAAGGAATATAAATGAGTGCTATTGTTGATGTCATTGCCCGGGAAATTTTGGATTCTCGCGGAAATCCCACTGTTGAAGCCGATGTTTTGCTGGAATCGGGGGTAATCGGTCGTGCCGCCGTGCCATCCGGCGCCTCCACAGGCAGCAAGGAAGCCATTGAATTGCGCGATGGCGATAAGCAACGCTATCTGGGTAAGGGCGTATTAAAGGCAGTGGAAAACGTCAATACTGAAATTTGCGAGGCCATTATCGGTCTTGATGCGGAAGATCAAAGCTTTATAGACCGTACATTAATTGATCTGGACGGGACAGAAAACAAATCGCGTTTAGGAGCCAACGCCATCCTGGCCGTCTCAATGGCGGTGTCCAAAGCTGCGGCTGAAGAAGCCGGCTTGCCCCTCTACCGTTACCTTGGCGGCGCCGGCCCAATGCGTTTGCCTGTGCCGATGATGAACATCATCAACGGCGGCGTCCACGCAAGCAACAACATTGATGTCCAGGAATTCATGATCATTCCAGTGGGAAGTGCCACGTTCCGTGAAGCCCTGCGTTGCGGCACCGAGGTATTCCATTCCTTGAAAAAGCTTCTGTCAGACAAAGATTTACCCACCACGGTGGGCGACGAAGGGGGGTTTGCTCCGGATCTTGCGTCCCATGAAGAAGCGCTTCAGTTGATAGTTAAAGCGATTGAGGCAGCCGGTTACCTACCGGGTAGCGACGTGGCTATTGGGGTCGATTGTGCCAGTTCGGAGTTTTATCGGGATGGAAAGTATCACTTGGAATCGGAAGGCTTAAGCCTGACATCCTCGCAATTGGTCGATTATTTGGCTACCTGGGTGGATAAATACCCAGTAATCAGCATTGAAGATGGCATGGCGGAAAACGATTGGGATGGCTGGAAATTGCTGACGGATCGTTTGGGCAAGAGTATTCAGCTAGTAGGCGATGATTTATTTGTTACCAACAGTAAAATTGTACGTGAGGGCATTAAGCGAGGGGTCGCCAATTCGGTATTGATCAAGGTCAATCAGATCGGAACCCTGACAGAGACTTTCGAAGCTATCGAAATGGCTAAGAGGGCCGGTTATACGTCAGTCATTTCCCACCGTTCCGGTGAAACCGAAGATACAACGATTGCCGATATTGCCGTTGCCACCAACGTGATGCAGATCAAGACGGGTTCAGCCAGCCGCTCCGAGCGTATCGCCAAGTACAATCAATTATTGCGTATCGAAGAAGAAATGGGCGAATCAGCACAATACGCCGGCCAAGAGGCTTTTCATCATTTGAGCTAACTCGAACTAGCCCACTGCTTGGTGAATCAAGCGTGAATTTGCAGCGCGTTTACCTGTGCTATACCAAACCCGGTATTGCTCCAAGAAAGTCTTTGCTATGGCAACTAGGGAACACACAACATGTGCGAGGGTTTATTTCCGGAAAATCATCGTGAGATATCCGGGCTAAACCCATGCGCTGGCTAACCGCTTTTTTGGTGATTATGATTGCAGCCTTGCAATATCCTTTATGGTTTGCAAAGGGTAGTTGGCTGAGGGTTTGGGAGGTCGATCAGCAAATCAACACGCAGAAAACCCACAACACTAGCTTGAAGGCGCGCAATGCCTCGATGGACGCCGAGGTGCGCGATCTCAAGCAGGGTTACGAAGCAATTGAGGAACGTGCCCGTAGCGAACTGGGTATGATTAAACAGGACGAGGTTTTTTTTCAGGTGTTGAGCGCTTCAAGCCATGCTTCGACTAACCTGACGCGGGTTCCACCCGCATCGGACAATCAACAAGCTACCAAAAAATCAGACGGGGTAGGGAAGCACTAGGAAATTCAGCAGCGGTCCGTCTTGACTATGCCAATGAATAGTGCCGGTTTCAACCGCTGCGATTGGAATAACGGCCAGCACATCGTATCCCCCTTGCGGAGAGCGCTCTGCATCGACAATCCTGGCTTGTCCATCTCCTTCGGCATAAAAAAGAGGGTCACCGGGCTGCGGCGCATCGCTGGCCGCGATGTGTGCAAGATACATGCGGCGCTTAGTCTTACCTAAATGTTGGGTTCGGGCTACGATTTCCTGGCCTGGGTAACATCCCTTGCGGAAATTCACGCCGCCTATCAATTCGAAATTGACCATTTGCGGAATAAACTCTTCCTGAGTGGCATTATAGATAACAGGGATACCCGCCTGAATATTTAGCCAATCCCAGCATTGACTCCCTACCGGTTTGCAGTGGGTTGCAAGCTTTGCCCATAGTGTTTGACCCTGTTCAGCCGAAGAGACAATTTCAAACCGGTTTTCTTCCAGACCGATCACCTTGAATCCTACACCCTGGTTTATTCTTAAAGAAGAGGGGGCGTCACCCCCCAAAATCGCTTCTATCGCCTTCTTTGCCTCCGCGCCCGCTACCATGAAACGCACGTATTCGTCGCTGACGTCGGTGATTTTAACTTTGGATCGCATAACATACATGGCGAGTTTTTTTTGCAAACCAACAAGCGTTTCTCGAGGCAACTGGAGATAATAGTTTCCATCATTATTCAGCCATAATAAAAAAGATGCCTGCATCCTCCCTTTAGGTGTGCAGTAGCTGCTGTACTGGGCCTGCGAATGACTCACGTCTCGCACGTCATTGCTGAATTGCCCCTGCAAAAAACTTTGACTATCCTCGCCTTCGATTCGAAGCAGTCCAAGATGAGAAATATCGGAGATAATGGTCGTGCTGCCCATAGCCCGCAATTCTTCTTCTGCATTGCCGAAGTGAGCGACACTCTTGTCGACAATTAC
>JAIOJO010000177.1 GCA_019911985.1 Sulfuricellaceae bacterium
GGTGCAAAACATCAAGGATATTTTGCGCGAGACCGACAGACTGTTGCCCGAAGGCAGCAGCGAGACCAGCGTGGAGCAAACGGGCACGCAATCCACGACCGGCTCCGGCGCGGCGGCAAACGCCGGCGCCGGCCGCAAAACCGCGGCCAAGGCCACGGCCAATACCATCGCCGGCAGCCCGAATCCGGCCACGCTGGCCACCGAAAATGCCACGGTCACGCGGCGCTCCACCTTCCGCGAAGCCGCCTCGGTCATCGTCAATGCGGAAACGGGGCTGATCGCCGTGCGCGCCACCTCGCGTCAGCATGAAAAAATCCAGGAATTTCTCGATCAAGTGCTCGCCAGCGCTAAGCGCCAAGTACTGATCGAGGCAACCGTGGTGGAAGTCAACCTCAGCGAGCAATTCCAGTCGGGCATCGACTGGAAAAGAATTGCGCTGGGCTCGGGATTCACTTTCCGGCAGAATTTCAACGACACGAATCTCGGCAATGTCGCCACCCCGTCGATCAACCAAGACGTGCAGTCGCTGATTAGCGGCGTCCTCGGCGACAGCAATTTCTCGCTGCAGCAAAAATCCAACATCATCAATCAAATCGCCCCGGGATTCGGCAACATTACCAATGTAACCGACCCGGGGACCGGCGCCGTTACGCAGCAAATCACCGGCATTCCAGGCGCTCAACTGCCGGCAGCCGACACCGCCTTCCAACTGGCCGGAAAAGGCATGCTCGCCGGTTACAGCAATGCGGCCAGCACCGTAGCGGGCGCCATCCAATTGCTCGACACCTTCGGCAACGTAAAAGTCCTTTCAAGCCCGAAAATAAGCGTGCTCAACAACCAGACGGCGCTCTTGAAAGTGGTCGACAATTCGGTGTATTTCTCCATCACCGCCACGACCACGTCCACCCAGAATTCGACCCTGACCACCTACACCTCGACGCTCAATACGGTGCCTATCGGTTTGGTGATGAGCGTGACGCCGCAAATATCGGATACCGGCGAAATCACGCTCAACGTCAGGCCGACGATCTCGCGCATTTCCGGTTATACGGAAGACCCCAACCCGGCCCTGAAATCGGCTCCGAACGGCCAGCCCTTGACCAATCCGGTCAGAAGCCTGGTGCCCATCATCCAAACCCGCGAAATGGAATCGATGATGCGCATCGACAGCGGGCAAATCGCCGTCATGGGCGGACTCATGGAAGACAGCATCGATCACGCCAAGAACACCGTTCCGGGGCTGGGCTCGATACCCCTGATCGGCGAAGCCTTTACCGGCCGCAACGAAACCTCGAAAAAAACCGAACTCGTCATTTTCCTGCGCCCTGTCGTCATCAAGGAAGCCAGCCTAGAAGGCGATTATCGCCACAGCGGCGTGCGCCCCCCCGGCGCCGACTTCCTCCGGGCGCCCAGCGATTACCGGCCCTCCGCCGAGACCCGGAAATGAGCTTATTGCTGGAAGCCTTGAAGCGGGCGGAACAAGGAAAGCAGAAAAACGTCCTCAGCGATCTGACCTACGAAGAGGCTGACGCATCCCGCCCGGCGGCCGCGCCGGAAGCTCAGCCGCCTCTTCCCGCCGAAGCGGCGGAGGAAACCGCCTTCCCTACGCTGGAACTGGCAGAGCCGGCCGCCGAAACCGCGCCGCCGGCATCCCCGGTCGCGCCGCTGGAAGCCGCGCCGGCACTGTCTTTGGAAACGCTTTCGCTCGAACCGCAGCCCCCTTCCGGCAGCACACCCGGCGACGCAAAGGAAAGCGCCCCGGCCATTTCAGCCACCCCGCCCTCGGGCGCTGCCGCCGAGGAAATTCAAGCCAGCGCAAGCGAGCACACGGCTAGCCAGGCTCCCGCTCCACTTGCGCTGCAGGCGGATGAAGTGCCCGTCCCTACGGCAAAAAGCGAATCCGAGAAAACGTCGTACGCAGACCCTTCGCCGTCAGGCCCCCAGTCGCCTTCCCCGAGGGCAAGCGAAAACTCGCACAAGCCCCCGGCCACATCACCCGAGGAAACGGGGTACGCAGGCATTTCGCCATCAGGCGAAAGCTCGCACAAGCCCCCGGCCATGGCTCGCCGGGACGCCAGTTGCGAAACTCCCGCTCCCCCACCCGGCGCGCCTGCCGCTACGCCGACTGAAACGCCCAGCGATTACCGCAACGCCGCGACGAACAAAAAGCAGCGGCAAGCCGCAAACATTCTGGGCGCAACGAGGCCGTCCCCCCGCCGCCGCACGCTGTTGCTGTCGATAGCCGGCGCGGCCATTCTCGCCGTGCTCGGCGGGAGTGGGTACGTGTACTGGCAATTGACCCAGGCGTCGCCATCCTTGGCGATTGCCGCGAATCCGCTTCCGGCCTATCCTCAGGGCCCGCTCCCGGCGAATCCTCCCCAGAACCCGCCGCCGCAAGCACCTGCTGCGGCGGCGCCCTCCGCCGCCTTGTCTGCCGCGCCGTCTGCGCCAGCCTCGGCCGCCGGCCGCCGCCGGGAAGCGGCGCCTAAACCCGAAGACCTTGCCGCCATCCCGGACGCGCCGCCATCGGCCAACAAGGAAGCCGCGTTCAGCATACGCCGCAGCCGTCCGAGCGCCACTGTCGATCCCACGCTGACCCGCGCTTACACGGCCTTTATGGCAGGCGATCTCAAGACGGCGAAGCAGGACTATTCCGCCTCCTTGCGGCAAGATGCCAACAATCCCGACGCGCTCTTGGGCATGGCCGCGATTGCGAGCAAAAACGGCCAGCGCGAGGAGGCCATCCGTATCTATCGCCGCCTGCTGGAGCTGGACCCGCGCAATGCGTCCGCCCAAGCCGGACTGCTTTCCCTCACGGCGGACCGGGCCGACTCGGTGCCGAACGAAAGCCGGATAAAAATCTTGCTGGCCCAGCAGCCGGATTCCCATTTCCTGTATTTCACCTTGGGCAATCTGTACGCCGGCCAGTCGCGCTGGGCGGAGGCGCAGCAAGCGTTTTTCCACGCCTACAGCAAGGCGCCGGACAACCCCGACTACCTCTACAATCTGGCGGTCAGCCTCGACCATCTCGGCCAACGGCCAACGGCGCTCAAATTCTACCGCCAAGCACTGGCCGCCTCGCCCGGCCACCCCGCCAATTTCGACCTTAAGCTATTACAGACGCGTATCCAGCAGTTGACGGCGAGCGGCGCCTCGCCCGGCGCCAGCCCGTGACGGAAGCAAGCGAATCATGAGTACAAAAAAACCCCTAGGGGTCGTATTAGTTGAAAAAGGCCTCATCACCGAAGACCAGATCCGCATTGCGCTGTTCGAGCAAAAGCGGCTGAACGAGCCTTTGGGGAAATTGCTGGTCACGCTGGGCTTCGTCACCGAGGCCACGATCCGCGACGCTCTCAGCGAAAATCTCGGCCAAGGCAGCGTCGACCTGGCCCATACCGTGGCGAATCCCGAGTTGTTAAAAATGATCCCCCAGGATATGGCCAACCGCTACAAAGCGTTGCCCGTCGCCTATGACGAGGCCAGCCGCACCCTCACCGTGGCGATGGCGGACACCTTCAACATCGTCGCCCTCGACCACATCCGCGCCCACCTCGGCGGCGACACCCAGCTTAACCCGGTCTTGGCCGGCGAGGCCGACATCCAGCGAGCCGTCACCCAGTTCTACGGCTACGAGCTGTCCATAGACGGCATCCTGCACGAGATCGAAACCGGCGAGATCGATTACCAGAGCCTGCAAACCGGCGCGGACGAATACAGCCAGCCGGTGGTGCGCCTGGTCAACGCGCTGCTGGCGGATACGGTGCAGCGCGGCGCGTCGGACATCCACTTCGAACCGGAGGCGGGCTTCCTGCGCATCCGCTACCGTATCGACGGCGTGCTGCGCAAAATCCGCAGCCTGCACAAGAAATACTGGCCGGGCATCCTGGTGCGCCTGAAAGTCATCAGCGGCATGAATATCGCCGAAACCCGCGCCCCCCAGGACGGCCGCATTTCCCTGAGCCTGGCCGGGCGGCAGGTGGATTTCCGGGTGTCGGCCCAGCTCACCACCCATGGCGAAAATCTGGTTCTGCGCGTGCTCGACCGGCAAAAGGGCATCGTCAAGCTGGAAAATCTGGGGCTGGGCGACGAAAATCTTTCGCTGCTGAGGCTGATGCTGGCGCGGCCGGAAGGCATCATCCTGGTGACCGGCCCGACCGGCAGCGGCAAGACCACCACCCTGTATTCCATCCTCAGCCACCTCAATACCGAGGCGGTCAATATCATGACCCTGGAAGACCCGGTGGAATACCCCATCCCCCTGATCCGCCAGACCTCGCTCAACGAAACCACGAAAATGGATTTCGCCAGCGGCATCCGCTCGATGATGCGGCAAGACCCGGACATCATCCTGGTGGGCGAAATCCGCGATGCGGACACTGCGGAAATGGCTTTCCGCGCCGCCATGACCGGCCACCAGGTGCTTTCCACGCTGCACACCAACTCGGCCATAGGCGCGATTCCCCGCCTGCTCGACATCGGCGTGCTGCCCGACATCATGGCCGGCAATATTATCGGCATCGTCGCCCAGCGGCTGATCCGTAAGCTATGCGTGCATTGCCGCCAACCCTACCATCCCGAACACTTCGAAATGCGGCTACTGGGCATGGAGGCCGATTCCAACCCGCCTACCCTGTATCGTTCCATCGGCTGCGAGCACTGCGAATTCCAGGGCTACCGCGGCCGCCTGTCGATCATGGAACTGCTCAAACTGGACGCCGAACTGGACGAATTGCTGGCGCACCGCGCGACCCGGCTGGAAATCAAGTTATTGGCCTTATCCAAGGGCTTCCGCACCATCGCGCAGGATGGCATACGCTACATCCTGAGCGGCACCACCAGCCTCGAAGAAGTGGCGCGGGTAGTCGATTTGACCGATAGGGTGTAAGAGCATGTCCTTGTTCAAATATAAAGCCGTGGACAGCGAGGGAAAATTGCTCAGCGGCGAGATGGAAGCCGGCAACGAAAACGACTTGGAGCAGCGCTTGGAGCATATGGGACAGGCGCTGGTGAGCTGCAAGGAGCGCACACCCCATCGTTTCAGCCTGGGCGGGCAGAAAATCGGGCGCCGCGAGCTCATCTCCTTCTGCTTTTACCTGGAGCAATTGAGCCGGGCGGGCGTCCCGCTGATGGAGGGCTTGCGCGACTTGCGCGACACGGTGGAAAACCCGCGCTTCAAGGAAATCGTCGCTAACCTGGTCGATGAAATCGAGGGCGGGAAAATGCTCTCCGAAGCGCTCGCGCTGCATCCGCGTATTTTCGACAATCTTTTCGTCAATCTGGTCAAAACCGGGGAATACGCCGGCCAGCTTTCGGAAATTTTCGGCAAACTGGCCGAATCGCTGAAGTGGCAGGACGAGCTGGCGGCGCAAACTAAAAAACTCATCATGTACCCCGCCTTCGTCGGCGTCGTGGTCTTGGGCGTGGTGATGTTCATGATGATCTTCCTGGTGCCGCAACTGGTCGGCTTCATCAAGAACATGGGGCAGGAACTGCCGCTGCACACCAAGGTGCTGATCGCTGTATCCGACTTCATGATACATTTCTGGTACTTGGTGCTGGCGACACCCATCGCCTTGACGGTGCTGGTTAAATATTTGTCGATGACCTCGGCCGCCTTCCGTTTCCGGCTGGACGGCTTTAAATTGCGCGTGTGGATCATCGGGCCGATCCTGCGCAAAATCATCCTGGCGCGCTTCGCCACGTTCTTTGCGATGATGTATACCGCCGGCGTTTCCATTTTGGAATCGATCCGCATTTGCGAGGGGGTGGCGAATAACTTGGTGATCGCCCAGGGATTGGAGCGGGCGGGGCGGCAGATTTCCGAGGGCCAGGGTTTTACCGCCAGCTTCCAGAGCACCGGCCTGTTCCCGCCGCTGGTCATCCGCATGTTGCGCGTGGGCGAAAGCACCGGCGCCCTGGACGAAGCCCTGAAGAATGTCAGCTATTTCTACGACCGCGACGTCAAGGAGTCCATCGCCCGGGTGCAAACCCTGATCGAGCCCGTGCTCACCGTCGTCCTCGGCCTCATCATGGGGTGGATCATGCTGTCGGTGCTCGGGCCGATCTACGATACCATTTCCAAAATGAAAACCTAATGTCCACCCGCCTCATGATCTTGCTCACCGGCAAGGAAGCGGAAACCTTCCTCTGGCAGCGCGGCCATCTGACAGACCCGCACAGCTTCGATGGCGGCGACGCCGGCATCGCCGCCTTCACCGAGTACCTGCAACAGTATCCCGATGCGGCGGTCACGCTGCTGACCGACCTGATCGAGGAAGATTTTCACCTCGACACGCTCCCCCACCTCTCCGGCCGCTCGCACCAATCCATGCTGACGCGCAAGCTGGCGCAAACCTATCGCACCACGCCCTACCGCCATGGCGCTGTCCAAGGCAGGAATGAGGACGGGCGGCGCGACGATCAACTATTGCTCTCCGCATTGACCAACCCGGATATCCTGAAACCCTGGATCGACGCTATTTTGCGGCTAAACAGGGCGCTACTGGGGATAGTCTCGGTTCCGCTGGTGAGCCAGCCTTTAATCAAAAAAATGGGGCTGGATACGCTCGCCCATTTATTGCTGATTACCTTCAGCCAAGACGATAGCCTGCGGCAAAGTTATCTGCAGAACGGCCAGCTCAAATTCAGCCGGCGCTCCATCCTGCGTGGAAACGACCCAGGCCAGTTGCCCGGCAATCTGGACGAGGAATGCACGCGTCTGCAGCAATACCTGCAAAACCAACGTCTGCTGCCGCGCGACCAGCGCTTGGAAATCGTCGTGCTGTGCCCCGTCCAGCATTACCAAGCGCTGCAAGAGGCGCTGGCCGAAAACCCGCGCCACCATTTCCGCTTCGTGCCGCTGCAGACGGCTTTCGAACTCTGCGCGCTCCCCTTGCCCGACACGGAAGCGCTCGGCAGCGCTCTATTCCTGAGCTTTTTGGCCAAGCATAGGCTATCCAATCAATACGCGACCCCGGACGAAACCCGTTATTGGCGGCTCGCCATCGTGCAGCGCGCCTTGCGCTGGAGCGCCGCCGGCCTGCTCGGGATGGCTCTATTGACGGCCTCCTTCGATCTCGTCGGAATCGTCGATCACAGGCAGGTCAGCGCCGCGCTGAAAGAACAGACCCAGTTATTCGACCGGCAGCGCCAGTCGATACTCAACGGCTTTCCGCCCCTGCCCGCCTCGCCGGCGCAAATGCGAGAGGCGGTGGAACTGGCCGACAAATTGAGCGCGTCCTCCGATACCGCGCGAAAAGTACTCTCCGCCACGAGCCAGGCCTTAGCCCAATTTCCCGAGATACATCTGGAACAACTGGCCTGGATCGTAAGCAGCCAGCCGGACAAGGAATTCGCAAGCCCGGACCCAGCCGGGGCGGATGCCGCAGCGCCGGGTTTAATGACGGGCGAGCCGCGCCTGGTTACGCTGATCGAAGGGGATGTCGCCCCCTTCAGCGGCTTTCGCGAGGAAGTCGGCAGCGTGACCCGCTTCATGGCGGAACTCAAAAAGGATAATCGCTCCGAACTGACGGCGCTCGCCATGCCCATCGACACCGCCTCGCAAGCTAGCCTGCAAGGCGTGCAGGGCGGAGGCGAAAGCCAAGCCGAGATGTCCAAAACCCGCTTTAAACTGAAACAAGTCCAAGCGATAGACGAGCCTCCGCCGGCAGAAAAACCATGAAATTCAGCCGCGCCGACCTCCCCTTTATCCGCACTTCCCTTGTCCTGCTGGCCGCCAGCCTGCTGCTCAGCGCCCTGCTGCTATTCGGCACCGCTTACCTGAAAGACCGTGCGGAGCAGCAATACCAAGCAGCGCAACAAGCCCTTGTTCAGGCGCGCGCCCAACTTCTCCAGGCCAACGCGGACGAAGCCGCCTGGAAAATCTATTTGCCGCGCTACCAGTCCTTGGCCGAGCGCGGCTGGATCGGGAAAGAACGGCGCTTGGCTTGGCTGGAAGCCATTGACGCGGTGCGCCGGCAATACCGCCTATTTCCCGTCGCCTATCAAATTGCAGCCCAAGCCCCCTATACGCCGCAAGGCATCCCGCCGCCCGAGCAACTCGACGTTCTGGCCAGCCGGATGACGGTCAATCTGCCCTTGCTGCACGAAGGCGACTTGATCGATTTTCTCGATGGCCTGAAGCGGGCTTCCGCCGGATTTTTCATGACCCAGGGTTGCCGCATTCAGCGCGCAGCGGGTGCGCCAGGCAATGATTCCTCGCAACTGCAGGCCGCCTTGAACGCGGAATGCACGCTGGACTGGCTGACTTTGCACCCCAAATAGCCTCCAGCCCGAGTGCCCTATAATGCGAATTCGAGCATCCGATTTTTTCCCCTCGATATGGCCCAGCCACCATGCGTAGAATTCTATTTTTATTCATCTTATTGACCGGAATCGGCCACGGCGCGGAACTGCCGGGGCGGCTGTTTTTCTCCGCCGAGGAACGCGCCGCGCTCGATGCCGCCAGGCTGAAAGAAACCCAAAGCCAGGACGGACGCGCGGCGGCGTCTCCCACCCTCACCTTGGACGGCCTGGTGCGGCGCAGCGGCGGCAAAAGCACCGTCTGGATCAACGGCGTGGCGCATTCCATCGACGACCTGCCCGCCAACGGAAAACTGCAGCCGGACGGCGTAAGCCTGCAAACACCCCGCCGCCGCGTCACCGTCAAAGCGGGCCAGACCGTGGATATCGAGCACGGCACGGTCAACGAAGAGATCAAGCCGTGAACCGCCGGACAGCGCCTCCCCGCCAGCATGGAATCGCCTTGCTGGTCATGCTGACCATACTGGGCATGGTCGGACTGTTTTTCGTGCTCGGTTCGCTCAGCCGTCTCTCGTTCCAGAACGAAAGAAACAGCGCGACCTCCGCCGTGCTGGCGCAAGCCAAGGAAGCCTTGATCGGCTACGCACTCACATACAGCGACAGCAACCCTTTTAATGTATTGGGCTATCTCCCCTGCCCGGACTTGGGACGCGGGCTCGAAGGCCTCGAAGACAGTGCAGGCTGCATCGGGGCATCCAACCAAGACTTGAGCGTTGTCGGACGCCTACCCTGGAGAACGCTGGGATTACCCCCACTTCACGACGGCAATGGCGATTGTCTGTGGTATGCCGTTTCAGGAAATTTCAAAAGCAAAACCAAAACCAACTTAATGAGCTGGGACAGCCTAGGGCAATTTGAAGTCATTGCCCCGGACGGAAGCAGCAAAGAAGCGGGCAGCCTTCCCAGCAATCGTGCCGTAGCCATCATATTTTCGCCCGGCAAGGCAATCGGCGCCCAGAATCGCGGCCTCGACGCCACGCTGACCGTTCCCGAATGTGGCGGCAACATGGATGCCGCAAACTACCTGGACACGGCGACGGTAGGCGCATCCACTTTCAGCAATTCTTTTGCCAATTCGTGGGGCACCGCACTACATATAGTCGATAGCACCGCTAACCAGATCAAACAGTTTATTCGCGGCGACGTGAAAGACAGTTCGGGCAACGAGGTAATCAACGACCACCTGTTATTCATTACACCGGACGATATTTTTCTGAACCACATCGAAAAACGTCCCGACTTTTCCCTGAACCTAGTGGACCCCACGACCGGTATGCTGAGAAAAGTAGCCGAATGCCTCGCCAATTACGGATTAGTCGTTAGCGGCCCAGCGGACATGCGCCTCCCGTGGGCGGCACCGCTCAGCATAAGAAACTATGGAAACAAGGCCTTGTATGTGTCGACGGCTTCTAATCTGGCCGGCCGCGCACCGTATAAAATCAATACGACCAACTGGCTGATTAAGACCAATGCCAATTGCCCTAATTTCGACACCACCGCCGACGTCTGGTGGAACAACTGGAAAGACCAGGTCTTTTACGCGGTTGCCGATGCATACAAGCCGACAGCCGTGACACTCCCGGCCAGTTGCAGCACTCCGAGCGCCT
Organism: Sulfuricellaceae bacterium; assembly: GCA_019911985.1. Lineage (GTDB taxonomy): Bacteria > Pseudomonadota > Gammaproteobacteria > Burkholderiales > UBA9220 > JAIOJO01. The sequence continues at coordinate 9,930 of JAIOJO010000177.1, forward strand.
GTTTGACCGTCGATGGGATAGGGCCTTATGCAGCCGTAGTCATTTTTGCCGGGAAGAAACTGGCTGCACAGAGCAGAACCACCAATGTCGACTACACGAGCACTGACAAGGCTAATCTTGCCAATTATCTGGAAGGAAATAACCTGACCGCGATGGCGGCCCCTGGCAACGGCAACTTCACCCAAGGAAGTTTTACCAGCAGCAGCAACAATGACATTCTGATGTGCATCAAGCAAGACCTGACGACGGTCACCCCATGTCCCTAAGGCCCCGCTATCGGCTGCCACCCATGCGCGCACCGTCAATGTTTTGCGCTATTATCAGCAGGAGGGGTACCCCCGGCGCCTCGCCAACCGCATAGGCGCCGCTTCGAGAGAACAATGAACGATGCTACGCCTGCTTACGACCGATAACCGCCTGGATCATATTTATGAAAATGTGCCGCTTTAAACAATTCGGTTTTACCCTGGTTGAAATGGCCATCGTATTGGTCATCATCGGACTACTGCTGGGTGGGATGTTGATGCCGCTTTCGGCCCAGATAGATCAGCGGAAAATCAGCGATACGCAAAAGACGCTGGATGAGATCAAGGAGGCCTTGATCGGCTTTGCTATCGCCAACGGGCGGCTGCCCTGCCCGGCCCTGGCGGCCACGGCAACCGGCTCCGTCGGCGCCGGCTTGGAAGCAACCACTGGAGCCGGTTCCACGTTGGCCTGCACCAATGTTGCAGGGGTCTTGCCGTGGGCCACACTGGGCGTTAATGAACTCGATCCCTGGAACCATCGCTATTCGTATCGGGTAACTCTGGAGTTCGCGCGGGGCGCAACAGGGCAGTCCATCTTCACGGGTACCGGCTGCCCGCCGCCAACCAATCCTCAAAACGCAGCTTTCGCCCTCTGCTCGCAGGGCAACATAACAATTTTAAGCGCAGCTACTGGGGGTAGCACGGTTTCCAGCAATGTTCCTGCCGTTGTCATCTCCCACGGCAAAAACGGCAACGGCGCCTACACGAGCCAAGGAACCCAACTAGCCACCAGTACTGACGTGGACGAGTTGGACAACCAGCTAACAACGGGCGGAACGGCCACAGCCAACACCAATTTCGTCAACAAAACACCCACCGCCACCTTTGACGACCTCGTTTCTTGGGTTTCAGCCAGCATACTGTTCAACCGCATGGTCGCCGCAGGCAAACTACCCTAAACTCCTGGCACTTCGATTAAAACCTTAGCTTTATCGATGTGCCGTGCTATGCCCCATACCTGCGCAGAACAATAATGATTGTGTCCTAATATGGGCTGAATGTGTTAATGCAAGACTTGGCAGTACCACCGTACCATTCAGTGTTGAGGCTAGCGGCTCGCCGCTAAAGGAGAAGCATCATGATCACCGTACAAATCACTTTACCCGACCAATTGGCGCAGGATGCTCAGCGCGCCGGCCTGTTATCGGAGGCGGCGCTGGAGAAACTGTTGCGCGAGCAATTGCTGATCCGCCGCCAAGATGAGTTTTTTGCGGCCATGGAAAGCATGGCTCAGGAAGCGATGCCTGCCGCGATGTCGCTAGAAGAGGTGGCCGAGGATATTCGTGCCATGCGCGCGGAGCGCCGTGCCAAGGCTTCTGGTTGATGCGCTTGATGAACGTTGAGGCTGTAGAAAAACCCTGAATCGGGCAATTGACACCATGAAGAATCAATCACTTATAATGATGAAAAACTCGAAAATATGGGTTTTTCTACAGCCTCGTTGGGCATCGCAAACCCAGGCGCGGCGGTCGCACCACTGTGACCGCCATTCGCTATGATAAACTGTGAATTGTCAGTATCTACCGCATTGGAGGGCAGCGTGAGTACGAACCTAGAAGTCCTAGAAGCCGAAGTTCTGCAGTTACCCCCTGTTGAACGATCCCACCTGCTTGAGCGGCTGATCGCCAGCCTTGATTCAGATCCCGAAGTCGATGAAGCTTGGGAGCGAGAAGCAGATCGCAGGGAAGCCGAACTGGAATCCGGTTCGATCTCGGCAGTTTCGGGGCAGGAAGCTGTCGCCCGACTTCGAGCAAGACTTACGCGATGACCTACTCGCTCCACCCCGGAGCGGAGCGTGATATTGCCAATGCTCTGGATTTTTACAACGAACAAGCTGGCCCCGTGGTTGCTGAGCATTTTCTCGAAGAATTTGAACGTGTCGCAAAACTCTTGGTTGAACGTCCCGGCCTCGGAACGCCAACGACGAGAGGACGAAGAACATTCCCGCTGAAAGTTTTTCCGTACTCGGTCGTATATCGAAATATTGAAAGCAATATTCGAATCCTGATCGTGCGCCATCAGCACAGAAAACCCGGCTACGCTGGTGGCAGGCGGTAGATATAAAACTTTTGTGCGCAGTTGCGATGCCCAATTTTACGATAGAATGAAATGAAATCCGGGGTATTAGGCTGGCGACCGCTCCCGGATTGCGCTGCACTTCATCCGGGCTACTCCAGGTAAATAAATTACCTTTTAAGCTCAACGCGCCACGTGATGCCTATTCCACAAATAGCGGTAAACGAAGCCGGGAAACGCGAACACCAGGAACAGGCAGGCGGTGACGGCGTAGAATTCCCAGTCTTGGTGATGGACATCGCCCTGGTTTTTTTCCACCAGCCAGGCGAGGCCGCCGACGGCAAAGTACAAAATGACCAGTTCGAGCAGGCGCCAAATCACGGCTTTGTGGCCGCTCTTCGCGCGAATCACGAAGAACAGGCGATTGCTGGCAAAGGGCAGATTGGCCGCGACCAGGGCGATCAGCAGAAGTATGGCGGTATTCTGGTTCATAAGGAATGTCCTATGGCGT
>JAIOJO010000178.1 GCA_019911985.1 Sulfuricellaceae bacterium
CCGAGCATCAGCGCCTGTACCTGAGCCTTAAAAATCATGACGTCCTCCCATGGTGGCGGCTGTGGATTTTTTCTTGTCCAGCGGCAAGGGGTCGAGCGTGCCGACCGTGAGATCGTCCGAGACCAGGTACTTGCGCGCGACCTCTTGCACTTGCTCCGCCGTCACTTGTTGCAGCTTGGCCAGCCGGGTATCGAGGGTTTTATAGCCCAGGCCTATGGTTTCCAGCATGCCGATCTGCATGGCTTGGTAAAACACGGAATCCTGCTGGTACACTTGGTTGGCGATCACTTGCGATTTCACTCGCGCCAACTCGTCGGCGGTGATTCCGCGATCCTGGATAGCTTTGATTTCCGCGCGTATAGCCGCTTCCAAGTCAGCCACCGTTTTCCCTTCGCTAGGCGTTCCTTCCACAATGAATAAGGCCGGGCCGCGGGACAGGGGATCGTAATCGGCGCCCACCTCGCTCGCCAAGCGTTGTTCGCGCACCAGATGCCGGTTCAAGCGCGCAGCCGGATTGCCGTCGAGCACGGCCGCCAAGACTTCCAGCGCATACGGCTGCCAATCGCTTTCCGGCTGCCTCAATGCGGGCGCATGATAGGCTAGCATCACGCTCGGAAACTGGGCCGGCGCTTTGACGTCGATGCGCCGCGTGCCGAGCTGCCGAGGCTCCCGCTGGGGCTTGCGCAGCGGCAGCGCATGCGGCTTGAGCGGGCCGAAATAGCGCTTGGCCAGACGATACACCGCCTCTGGGTCGACATCGCCCACCACCACCAGGACGGCGTTATTCGGCGCATACCAGCGGCGATACCAGGCGCGGGCATCCGCCGCCGTCATGTGCTCCAGGTCATCCATCCAACCGATGACGGGGTGGTGATAGGGGTTGGCCTCGAAGGCCGTGGCCACCAGTTGTTCGTACACTTTGGACTGGGGATTGTCCTCGGTGCGCATCCGCCGCTCCTCCATGACCACCTTGATTTCCTTGGCGAACTCGCCGTCGGCCAAGCTCAGGTGAGCCATGCGGTCGGACTCCAACTCGAAGGCCAAAGGCAACTTGGATTTTTCCAGCGTCTGGAAATACGCCGTGTAGTCGCGGTTGGTGAATGCGTTCTCGCTGCCGCCCGCCGCCGCGATGCGCTTGGAGAATTCCCCGGCAGGCACCTTGGCCGTGCCCTTGAACATCATGTGCTCCAGCACATGGGCAACCCCGGTGGTGCCGTTGAACTCGTCCATGCTGCCCGCCTTGTACCAAACCTGGGATACCACCACCGGGGCGCGATGATCTTCCTTGACCAAGAGCTTCAGGCCGTTGTCCAAGCGATATTCATGTACCGCCGCACCGGCTGCCAGCGGCCAGCTCAAGGCCAGCAAACAGCCCAACAGATAAATTGGCTTTTTAATCATGTTCTTCCTTGTCTCGCCGCAACGGAGGTAGCCGCAGGGCATCATTCGGGCTAGAATTATACGTTGAGTTCGCGACCACCGTTAACCAACACTTGATTGATTGACGGCCAACCTCCTTCCGACTCCCATTGCTTATGTTAAGTTTCTTCAAATCCGACAAAAAAACGAGTAATAGCACCGGCCAGCCGCTCAGTTTGGCCGCTCGCCTCAAACAAGGCCTGCAGCGCACGCGGGATCACCTCAACCGGCCGATAGCGGAATTGTTCGGCAGCCACGCCGCAATCGACGCGGAGCTGTACGAGGAATTGGAGGCTATTCTGCTGACCTCGGACGTCGGCGTGGACGCCACCCAGTTTTTGCTCGACGATCTGCGGCAACGGGTTAAACGGGAAAAACTCACCGATGCCGGCCAGCTCCGCGCGGCTCTGCAGCAATCGCTGCAAGCCTTATTGACGATTTTGCAACAACCCTTGGATACGGCGCCGCATACGCCCTTCGTCATTATGTTGGCGGGGGTCAACGGCGCCGGAAAAACCACCACCATCGGCAAATTGGCGCACTATTTCCAGGCCCAAGGAAAATCGGTGCTGCTCGCGGCGGGCGACACTTTTCGCGCCGCGGCGCGGGAACAACTGGTCGCTTGGGGCGAGCGCAACAATGTGGCCGTCATCACCCAGGAAGGCAGCGATTCCGCCGCCGTCATTTTCGACGCCATCCATGCCGCCAAGGCGCGGGGTATCGATATTGTGCTGGCGGACACCGCCGGGCGCCTGCCCACCCAACTCCATTTGATGGAGGAGTTGAAAAAGGTTAAGCGCGTCATCGCCAAGGCCGATGCCGGCGCGCCCCACGAAGTACTGTTGGTGCTGGATGCGAATACCGGCCAAAACGGCTTGTCCCAGGTCAAGTCCTTCGACGACGCCTTGGGCGTCACCGGCCTGGTCGTCACCAAGCTGGACGGTACCGCCAAGGGCGGCATGATCGCCGCCATCGCCAAAACCCGGCCGATTCCGGTGCGCTTCATTGGCGTCGGCGAAGCACAGGACGACTTGCAGCCTTTCTCCGCCGCTGAATTTGCCGAGGCGCTGTTCGGCTAGCCATGATCAGCTTCCACCAAGTCAGCAAGCGCTATCCCGGCGGCCACGAGGCGTTGCGCGAGGTCAGCTTCGACATCGAGCGCGGCGAACTGGTCGTATTCACCGGGCACACCGGCGCCGGCAAAAGCACCTTGCTCAAGCTGGCCGCCGCCATCGAACTGCCCAGCAGCGGCAGTATCGTGGTCAACGGCCAGAATATCAGCCAGTTGCGCCGCGCCGCTTGGCCCTTTCTGCGGCGCAATCTCGGGCTTATTTTCCAGGATCACAAGCTGCTGTTCGACCGCAGCGCCTACGACAATGTACACCTGCCCCTCGACATCTGCGGCTTTCCGCCGGCGGAAAGCGCCAAACGGGTACGCGCCGCCCTCGATAAGGTCGGCTTGCTGGGGATGGAAAAAACCATGCCGGTTACCCTTTCCGGCGGCGAGCAGCAACGCCTGTGCATCGCCCGCGCCATCGTCAACCGCCCCGCCGTGCTGCTCGCCGACGAGCCCACCGGCAATTTGGACAGCGCTTACGCCAACGACATCATC
>JAIOJO010000179.1 GCA_019911985.1 Sulfuricellaceae bacterium
CGCGGCCCGGTCACCGGCCGGGTCTGCTTCAGCGCCAGCGGGAAGTTGCCGCGCTCGCGCACGCCGAGGAAACGCCCGGCGCGCTGGCCGAAACGCTGCTGCAAGGCCGCCAGGAAAGCCTTATCGTCCAAGGCGCCGAGAATTTCCGCCTCTTCCGCCGCCACCGTCCACACCAGCGCCCATTCGCCGCCGCTAGGCAGCAGCGCAATCGGCCCCTTGGCGGTGAAGCGCTCGAAAGCGCGGTTGCGGTGAGGCTGGTCGGTTTTCACCCGCGCCAACAAGGCGCACTGGCGATAGTCGCGCACGCTTAGTTTCATCCCCGGCAAATCGCCGAGGCTGCGCCCGCCGTCGGCCAGCACCAGCAACTTCGCCGCCAGCGCGCACGCTTGGCCGTCGTGGACATAGGCGATTTCCGCCGCCTCGTCGCTCACCGTAACCGCCGTCGCTTCCGTCCCGGCGAGGAAGCGAACCGGGGCGGCCGCCAGTTTTTGCCGCAATGTCCGCGCCAAATCGGGATAGTTCGCCACGTAGCCGAGCGCGGGGATACCCGATTCCTGCGCGCTCAATTCGGCGCGGCCGAATCCGCCTTGCTGGGAAATATGCACCGTGGCGATGGCCGTGGCCGCCTCGTCCGGCAGCCAGGCGCCGAGCTGGCGCAAAATCTGGCGCGTGCCGTAGGAAAGCGCCAGCGCGCGGGGGTCGGCGGCGACTTCCGTTTTGGCTTCCAGCATCGTCACCGACAAGCCGCTGCCCGCCAGGGCCAAGGCCAGGGAAGCCCCCACCGGGCCGCCGCCGACGATGGCGATATCGCTCCGTTGCGTCATGCCGTCTTCTTCCCTGGCCGCCTGTCCGCCATCGCCGCCTCGATATCCGCCACCGACTTCGGCGCGCCGTGGGAGAGCACCTCGCCGCCCTTGGCGGTCACCGCCACATCGTCCTCGATGCGGATGCCGGTATTCCAGAAAGCTTCCGGCACGCCGTCCGCCGGGCGCACGTAGCAGCCCGGCTCGACGGTCAAGGTCATGCCCGGCTCCAGCTTGCGCGGCTTGCCGTCCACCGTCGCGTTGCCGGCGTCGTGCACGTCCAGGCCGAGGAAATGGCCGGTGCGGTGCATGTAGAAGCGCTTATAGTCGCCGGATTCGAGCACGCCGTCGACGCTGCCCGAGCATAGGCCGAGGTCGATAAAGCCCTGCGCCAGCACTTTCAGCGCCGCCTGGTGCGGCTTGTCCCAGGCGTTGCCGGGCTTCACCTTGGCGATGGCCGCCAATTGCGCCGCCAGCACCAGTTGATACAAATCCTTCTGCGCCGGGGAAAAGCGGCCGTTGACCGGAAAAGTGCGGGTGATGTCCGAAGCGTAGCCGTCCAGCTCGCAGCCGGCGTCGATCAGCAACAGGTCGCCGTCGCGCAGTGGGGCGTTATTCTCCACGTAATGCAGCACGCAGGCGTTCGCGCCGCCCGCCACGATGGACGGATAGGCAGGCGATTGCGCGCCGCGGCGGCGGAATTCGTGCAGC
>JAIOJO010000004.1 GCA_019911985.1 Sulfuricellaceae bacterium
GCGACGGCCCGCTCAGCGTCAGCTACGAGGTCTACGCTTGGGATCTGTCGGTGCGCGCCGCCTATCTCGACACCCGGCGCGGCTATTTCAACGGGCCTAGCGTATTCCTGCGGGTGCACGGGCAGGAGGCGCTTCCCGCCACCCTCGACGTCCGCCCGCCGCCGGGCCGCGAATTTGCCGACTGGCGCGTGGCGACATCGCTGCCGCGCGCGGGAGCCGCGGCCTGGGGCTTCGGCCTGTATCGCGCCGCCGATTACGACGAGCTGCTCGACCACCCGGTGGAAATGGGCGATTTCACGCTAGCCAGCTTCGAAGCCTGCGGCGTGCCTCATCATCTGGTCTTGAGCGGGCGCCACCATGCCGACACGGAGCGGCTGTGCCGCGACCTGCGCAGCGTGTGCGAGGCGCAAATCCGGTTTTTCGGCGAACCGGCGCCGATGCAGCACTACCTGTTCCTGGTCGCGGTGGTGGGCGACGGCTACGGCGGGCTGGAACATCGCGCCTCGACCAGCCTGATTTGCAGCCGGGGCGACCTGCCGCTGCACGGCAAGCCGGAAACCGGCGAGGATTACCGCCGCTTTCTCGGCCTGTGCAGCCACGAATATTTCCACGCCTGGAACGTCAAGCGCATCAAACCCCTGGCCTTCGCCCCCTACGACCTCGGCCGCGAGAACTACACCCGTTTGCTGTGGGCTTTCGAGGGCATCACCTCGTATTACGACGACCTGTTCCTGCTCCGCACCGGGCTGATTTCGCCGGCCGATTATCTGGAACTGCTGGCGCAAAACATGACCCGTGTGCTGCGCGGCAACGGGCGTCTGAAGCAAAGCGTGGCGGATTCCAGCTTCGACGCCTGGATCAAGTTCTACCGCGCCGACGAGAACGCGCCCAATGCGCTGGTGAGCTATTACGCCAAGGGGGCGATGATCGCGCTGGCGCTGGATTTGACCCTGCGCCGCGACAGCGAAGGCCGTCACTCGCTCGACGACGTGATGCGCGCGCTGTGGCAGCGCTACGGCCAGTCCGGCGAAGGCGTGCCGGAAGACGGCGTGGAGCGGATGGCCGCGGAAGTCAGCGGCCTGGATTTGCGCGCCTTTTTCGAACGAGCTCTGCGTGAAACCGGCGACCTGCCGCTGCCGGAACTGCTCGCCGCTTTCGGTGTGGAGATGACGCTGCGCCCGGCCGAATCGGGGCAGGACAAGGGCGGCAAGCCTGCCGGCAAAAGCGGCGAAGAGCTCGCCCGCCGTCCGACGCTGGGCATACGCCTGGATAAGAG
>JAIOJO010000180.1 GCA_019911985.1 Sulfuricellaceae bacterium
GCTGAAAGGATTGCGGATATAGCGGCTAAGATTGAGAGAACCCAGGTCGCAGGCACCGTAGGGAGGCAAGGGAATTTCGCCGCAAGGATTGGTTGCGCTGAGGCTTTCCACGTACCACAGGTTATTCAGCCGGTTGATGCGATCGATGAAAATAACGCCCGGCTCGGCGCAATCATAAGCGGCTTGGAGAATTTTTTGCCACAGCTTGCGCGCCGAAATGCGCCGCACTACCCGGCAAGATCGAGTATGCCGCGATCCTGACCAAGCTCTCTGCACGGTTTCGCCCTGCCAGCATTCGCCCTCGCGCAAGGGAAAAACCAGTCGCCACTCGGCATCCGATTGAACCGCTTGCATAAAGTCGTCGCTTATCTGCACCGACAAATTGAAATGGCGCAGTTCCAACGGATCGCGCTTAGCTTCGACAAAATCCTCCACATCGGGATGATCGCAGCGCAAGCTCGCCATCATGGCGCCGCGGCGTGTGCCGGTCGAAAGGATAGTGGCGCACATGCTGTCCCAAATTTTCATGAAGGAGACCGGTCCGGAGGCGATGCTCCCGACCCGCACAGCCGGTTCGCCGCGAGGCCGAAGGGTGGAGAAATCGTATCCGATACCGCCCCCTTGCTGCAGCGTCAATGCGCCTTCCTTAAGCGCCTCGAAAATTCCGTCGAGGGAGTCGTCAATTTCCCCCATGACGAAACAGTTGAACAGAGTCACTTGATGCGAGGTACCCGCCCCAGCCAAGATGCGGCCACCGGGAAGAAAATGGAAATCCTGCAAAATGGAAAAAAAACGATCGCGCCACAAGGCTTTGTCGCTCGGCTCCGTCTCGGCCAAAGCAGCGGCCACGCGGCGCCAGCTATCTTCCAATGACGCATCGCCGCTTCCATCCGCGGTGCGATAGCGGTATTTGTTTTCCCAGATGCCGGTAGATACGTCGGACATGAAATAATTCGGACTCATGTCTCAATCATAGACAATGCAGCCGACTCGGCACTCCCGGCAGAAGCAAATCAGAAGAAAACAGACGACCGGGAAAACATCCCCGTCTCGATCGCTCGCCACTTATCCTCCGAGCAAGAAGCCACGGGAAGCAATTGCAATCCGACGACCGGCTGGGTGCCCCAGTCGTATTCCTTTTTCGCCGTCACTTCCAGGCTTGGCGACATCGTTTCGACTTCACCTGTTACCATATTTAGCACAATGTTCATGATGCTCTCCTTGGCGAAAAAACGATTCTCCCTTGAGTAAAGTATCGGCTAGCCAGCGCTAAAGTTAAGCATTACTTGTATGGCTCTCCTGCCCAGCTACTACCGCACACAGTCTTTGCACCCGCGCAGGCGGTTGTTCAAACGCTTCTTCGTAAGCCAATACCTCCATGCCCGGGTCTATCGCCGTGCGCAACTCCCCCGGCCGCAGTAGATAGGCCGGGTTATGCGGATGTCCGAATCGCTCCTGGCCCAGCATGAATGTTTCGTAGATCAGCACGCCACCGGGGCGCAAAGCCTCGCATAGGCGAGGGAATAAGGGGCGGTGCAAATGACGCGTCACGACAATGCCGTCAAACGACGCCGCCGCATAGGGCCAGGGCGCATTTTCCAGATCGGCCTGGCGCAAAACAATCCGCGCGTGGCCTGCCATGTCGGCCACACCGCTTATATCTCGATCTACCGCCTCCACCTTAAACCCGGCTGTTAGTAGCAAACGCGTATGGCGCCCCTTGCCGCACGCCACATCCAGCACATCGCCCCCCGCTTTAATTCGCGGCGTCCAGCGCACGACCCAGGGGGAAGGTGCGCTCGCCATGTCAGGGGGCATGCGCCAACTCAGGAATTTTCAGCATCATGCCGACGCCTTGTTGCAGCACTTGCACGATTTGCGGTGCCATGTAAGACAATGACAGCAAAAGAACCAGAAAGCCTCCCGCAATCGTAACAGGGAATCCCACCGTAAAAATATTCAGTTGCGGTGCGGCACGGGTCATTATCCCCAAGGATAGATTGGCAGTCAGCATCGCCGTCGCAAGCGGCAATGACAAAAGCAAGCCCATGCGGAAAATTTCTCCGCCCCACGCAACCAAGGCGGGCCAAGCATGGGACGAAAACAACTGACCATTGATCGGCAGCGTGTGAAAACTATCGGCCAGCGCCATGACCACCATCAAGTGGCCATTCGAGGCCAGAAATAGCAATATCGCCAGCAGGCCCAAGAATTGGGCAATGACGGCAATCTGTGTGGAATTTTGCGGATCAAAAAAGGTAGCGAAACCCAAACCCATTTGCAAACCGGCCAAATGACCGGCCATCTCGACAGCGGAATACACGATGCGCATGGAAAACCCAATCGCCAGACCGATCAAAACTTGTTGCCCCAAAATCAACAAGCCGGCCGCCGAGCCTGGCTGCACGTTGGGCATAGGCCCCAGCAAGGGCGCTACGATTAGGGTGACAAAAAGAGCAAAGCCGATTTTGACGGTAACCGGAACGCTGCGATTGCCCAGCAGGGGTTCAGTCGTGATAATGGCCAGAATACGCGCAAACGGCCAGAGAAAGGCGGCAAGCCAAGCATACAATTGAGCCGTTGTAACACTGAACATAAGTTCGTTAGACGCCTATATGAAAACCCTTGCGACGGTCTGTCCAGCTAACCGACGAGAGTTGGAATACTGCTGTAGAGGCGCTGTATATAATCCGTTAGGGTCCCGATCATCCAAGGCCCTGCCAACACTAAGGTGATAAACATCGCCACCAATTTCGGAATGAACGACAGCGTCATTTCGTTAATCTGCGTTGCCGCTTGGAATATGCTTACAAGCAAACCGGTAATCAAGCCCACCGCCAGGATAGGCGCCGAAATCATCAAGGTAACCTGCATCGCCTGCTGCCCTATGGTCACCACCATTTCAGGAGTCATCATACGTAAAAGCTCTGAACTAAAGAACTGATTAATAG
>JAIOJO010000181.1 GCA_019911985.1 Sulfuricellaceae bacterium
GGCGTCGTTACGGCTCGCTGATTTGGAATAACCAAACGGCGCTCGCCGCGCCTAGCCCTCACGGGCTTAGCGCCTCCTTGTCCTCGGGTGAAGTGGCCGGGGGAACGCGGGCTCAGGATTTATTAAAACAGCTTCTAAGACTGAGCGCGACCTTTGCCGGACCTCGCCCGGCTTGTTCGTTTTCTGCTCCCCGCTCACCTTACGCCACTGCGGAATTTCTTCCTCGCCGGAGACTATACCGCCGGCGACTATCCCGCCACGCTGGAAGGCGCCGTGCGCAGTGGACTGGCCTGCGCGGCCGCCATCGGCTAATGCGAGTCGTCGCGCCGCCGCTTGAAACGGCGGGATTTTTCTTCCGGCGGATGGGCATGGCGCTTTTTGCTGAAGTCGGCTAGGCATTCCGCTACCCGGAAATTCACCGTTCCTTCCGGCACATCACCGAATTCATCGATAGCGCCCGCTTCCTGGCCGGTGAGCAAGGTCAAGGCCTGATCTACGGTATCGATCCCGTAGACATGGAACAAGCCTTGCTCCGCCGCCTCCACAACGTCGCGGCGCAGCATCAAGTGCTTAATGTTGGCGCTGGGTATCAGCACGCCCTGCTCGCCGCTTAAACCGCGCGCGAAGCAGATGTCGAAAAAACCCTCGATTTTTTCGTTGACACCGCCGATAGGCTGGATTTGGCCGAATTGATTCACCGAGCCGGTGACCGCCAGGCATTGCTTGATCGGCACATTGGCCAGGGAAGAGAGCAAGGCGCAGAGCTCGGCAGTGGAGGCGCTGTCGCCCTCCACCTCGCCGTAGGATTGCTCGAACACCAGGCTGGCATTCAGCGAGAGCTGATGGTTGCGGGCATAGCGCTGGGCCAGGAAAGCGGCGAGGATGAGCACGCCCTTGGAGTGGATCGGGCCGCCCAGATCGACTTCGCGCTCGATGTCCACCACCTCGCCCTCGCCTAGCCGTGTGGTGGCGGTAATCCGCGTGGGCTGGCCGAAAGCGTAGGTGCCCATGTCGATCACCGACAAACCGTTAACCTGCCCCACCCGCTCACCCTGGGTATCGATCATCAGCGTGCCGCGCAGGATTTCCTCCTGAATGTGCTGGCGCAGGCGGTCGGAGCGGTGGATCTGCTCGTCGATCGCACGCTGCACCTCGGCTCGGCCGACCACCGCCAAGCAGCCCTCCCGCGCCCAGAATTCGGCCTCGCGCAGCAGATCGGCGACGCCCGACATGCGGGTGGAAAGTTTTTCCCCGTCGTCGGCCAGGCGCGAGCTATGCTCGATGATGCGCGCCACCGCGCCGCGGTCGAAGGGCAGAAGCTGCGCTTTGCGCGCCAGCGTGGCGATCAGGCGGGCGTAGAGCTGCTGGGTTTCGTCGCTGCGGTCGATTTCCTCTTCGAAATCCGCCGCCACCTTGAACAGCTCGATGAAGTCGGGGTCGTATTCGCACAACAGGTAATAGAGCAAGCGCTCGCCGAAGACGATCACCTTGACGTCGAGCGGGATAGGCTCGGGCTCCAGCGCCACGGTGCTGACCAGGCTGAGCATCTGACCCAGGGATTCGATGCGGATCTGCTTGGATTTCAACGCGCGCTTCAAGCCTTCCCAGGCAAAAGGCTGGGTAAGGATTTTATAGGCATCCAGCAGCAAATAGCCATTGTTGGCGCAGTGTAGCGCACCCGGCTTGATCAGCGTGAAATCGGTGACCAGCGCGCCGAGTTGCGACATGAACTCGACCCGGCCCAGCAAGTTGCCGACCATGGGATGGGCTTCGTAGACGACCGGCGCGCCCGGCTCCTCGTCCCGGTCGATCAGCACGTTGACCTGAAAGCGGCGAAAAGCATCGCCCGAGCCCATGCCCAAGGGCGACATCGAGCCATCCTCCGATTTACGGAATTCGTCCACATGATCGACCACGTCCTTGCGCACGGCATCCAAGTAGGCGACCACCTTCGGCCAGGGGGCGTACTTTTCCTTCAAGGCATCGATCGGGTGGCCTACCGCCGACAGGCTGTACTCCTGGTTGAGTTGGCGGATTTTCTCGCGCCGCTCGCGGCGCCAATGGGGAATCTGGTGGATGATTTTCTGCAAGCGCTCCTGAAAATCCGCCACCACCGCCTCGACACGCTCTTTTTCCTTGTCCGGCAGCGTTTCGTAGTCGGCTGGGGAAATCACCGTGCCGTCGCGGGTAGGGCCGAAAGCAAAGCCGTTGGGCGTCTGCAGCAGTGCGATGCCTTGCGTTTCCGCGTCGCCGCCCAACTCCTTCAGCGCTTTCTCTTGGCGATCCTTGAACTCGGCATTGGCGTCTTCCAAGCGCTTGCGGTATTCGTCGCTCTCGAACGCGGCGGGAATGGCGCTCTTCAAATCGTCGACCAAATGCTCCATGTCCCGGCGCAATTCCTTGCCCTTACCCTGAGGCAGGGACAGCGCCAGGGGTTTGTGGGGTTGCTCGAAGTTGTTGACGTAGCACCAGTCGCCAGGATTCGGCTCCCCCTCGGCACGCTTAGCGAGAAAATCACGAATAAAAGTATGCTTGCCCAGTCCCGGCGATCCCAATGCATACAAGTTATATCCGTCGTGCGGCATGCCGACGCCAAACCGCAATGCTTCCATGGCGCGGTCCTGTCCGACTATGCCCGCCAAGTCCGTCAAATCGGCAGTTGTTTCGAAACCAAACTGTTCCATATCGCAATGGCGATAAAGCATCTGGGGGACGAGAGCTGGGGGAGTTTCCATGTGATATCGCGGCCTAAAATTGTGGGTATCGGCGGGCGGGCACAGCGCGCGCACCGGCGCTGCGTGCCTCCATCCTACGGTATTCTAACAGGGGCCGCAAAAATAGCCGAGCCGAGACTGAACAGGCCTTGCGCCTGCCGAGGCGGATTTCCATCGAAAACCGTATTCATCGTTGCGCGGCCAAAGCCGCCGCAAGCGCCGGAAAAATGAACGCGGCTTGATAGCGCAGATCAGACGGCGCTCAAGGGCTCCGGCTTATGCAGGCCGTAGCCCTGGGCAAAGTTCACGCCCAGATCCTTCAACTTTTGCAGAATGGCGTCGTTTTCGACGAACTCCGCCACGGTCTGGATTCCCATCACATGGCCGATGCGGTTGATCGCCTCGACCATAGCGCAATCCACTTCGTCCTCCACCATGTCGCGAACGAAAGCGCCGTCGATCTTGAGATAATCCACATGCAGGTTTTTCAAATAGGCGAAGGACGACATTCCGCTGCCGAAATCGTCCAGCGCGAAACGGCAGCCCAGATCGCGCAACTCCTTTATAAACAACATCGCCTTGGTCAGGTTGGCGATAGCCGCCGTTTCGGTCACCTCGAAACAAATCAGTTGCGGCGGCACCGCGTGCCGTTCGAATTGCTCCTTGATAAAGGCCAACAGGGTGTCGTCGCACAAGGACGCGCCGGATAGATTGATGGAAAACGTTCCGAGCTTTTTCCCCGACCGTGCGCCGTATTTGCTTTCGTATACCGCCAAGGTGCGCCCGATCACCCACCTATCCATCCGCGCCATCAAATTGTAGCGCTCTGCCGCCGGAATAAAGGCACCCGGCGGAACCAAGCCGCCGTCCTCGTCCACCATACGAATCAAGATTTCCCAGTGATCGCCCTCCAGGCTGCAAAAATCGATGGGGACGATGGCTTGGCAATAGAGCAGAAAGCGGTCTTCCTCGAAGGCCTTGTTCAAGCGGCTGACCCAGTCCACTTGCAGGCTGCGATGCGCCAGTTCGGCATCGCCCGGCTGGTATATCTGGATCCGGTTGCGGCCGCTGTCCTTGGCCAGGTAACAGGCCGAATCGGCGGCTATCAAGGCCTTTTCTATGGTATCCACCGAACCGCTGCGCAGCTCCACCAAACCGATGCTGACGCCGATAACGAAACGCTTGTCCTGCCAAACGAAGCGGTATCCGCTCACCAGTTCGAGGAAGGTATTGGCGACCCGCAAGGCCTGTTCCGTCGGGCAATTTTCCAGCAAGACGCCGAACTCGTCGCCGCCCAGGCGGGCCAGGATATCGCTCTCGCGCACCTTCTCTTCCATCAAGCGGGTCAATTGGCGCAACAGCTCGTCGCCGGCCACGTGGCCGCAGCTATCGTTAACCACCTTGAACTGGTCGAGATCCAAGTACAACAAAGTGTGTCTAAGGTTCGAATATTGCGCGCTTTCCAACAAGTGCATCAGGCGCTTCTCGAACTCGCTGCGGTTGACCAAGCCGGTCAGCGCATCGTGGGTGGCCTGATGCAGCAATTGGTGCTCCATCGCCTTCGCTTTGCTGACGTCGTGGAACACCAGCACGACGCCGATCACCGCGCCATCGCGGTCGCGGATAGGCGCCGCGGAGTCTTCGATAAAATAGACCCGCCCATCCCGCGAGTTCAGCACGCTGTGGTTTTCCAAGGCGACCGTGACGTTGTCGCGCAACACTCTATCCACCGGGTTCTCGATGGGCTGCCGGCTCGATTCGTGGACCACGCGGAACACCTCGGGCAAGGCCAAACCGGCGGCCTCTTCGCTACGCCACGCGGTCAAGGATTCGGCAATCGGGTTGAGATACGTCACGCACCCGCGGGCATCGGTGGTAATCACCGCATCGCCGATCGATTGCAGCGTGACCTGGGCCAATTCTTTTTCCCGGAACAACAACTCCTCGGCGCGTTTCCGCTCGGAAATATCCTGTATCGTGCCGAACATGCGCACGGCATCGCCGTGCTCATCGAATATCACCTCCCCTTGTTCGTGCACGAACCGACTTAAGCCGTCCGGCAGCACAATGCGGTGGTCGAGGTTATATTCCGCCTTGCCTGCGATGGCGGCCTGGACGGCCGCTATCAGAGCCGGGCGGTCTTCGGCATGGACTTTTCCCAGAAACGCATCGTAGCCGACCTTGAATTGCGCGGGGTCGGTGCCGAAAATGCGATGGATTCCATCCGACCAGAGCAATTCATTCTTTGGGATGTCCCATTGCCAGTTTCCCATTCGGGCGATGCGCAAGGCCCGTGTCGAGCTCTCCTCGCTATGCCGCAAGATCTCTTCCATGCTCTTGCGTTCGCTGACATCGGACATGATCAGGCACATCAGCAGAGTGCGCCCGTCGCCCCCCTTAACAATCGGGAATTTGGTGATCATGAAGGTTCGCGATTCGTTATTGAACTGTAGCGTTTCCTCGCAACGCAGCACCTGCCCTTCATCGAGCACTTTACGATCCCCCGCCCGCGCGGTCTTCGCCATGGCGGGCGGCAGCAGGTCGTAAAACACGGCGTTTTCGAAGCTTTTTCCGTCGCCGCCAAAGAGCCGGTGAAACGAGTGGCTGCATTCCTGGATGCGCCCTTCCCGGTCGCTGATCACGATCAGCAAAGGCGCGAAGTCCAGCAAGCCTTGCAATTGCCAGGCCAGATTTTTGACCGGCCTACCGAAATAAGCGCTAATCCGGTAGATCGCCAACATCGCAATGAGCAGCGACACCGCGCCTAAGGCACCCAAGTAAACGATTCCCCGATTAATTTGCTGTTGCCATTCTTGGCGCGCGATACCCACGCGAATGATGCCGCTTATCTCGGCGGATGAGCCTAGGCGGTAGGGCACGGAAATATCTTTCACCGCCTCTTCGCCGACCACGATATCCCGGATGACCTGGGTGCTACCGTGAAACACTTGCTCGGCTTGGGATAGCGCGCTGCCCGCCAGAAACTTGCCCAGTTGGAGAGAATCGCTGTGAGCGACGATTCTGAGATCGCGCCCGGCAATCAGAATGTATCGAATCTCGGGATTATTCGCGGCAATATCCTCGACCAGGTTTTGCACCCGGTCTTGCCCGCCGACGCCGATACGGTTGATGGCTTGCTGCACCACCTCCGCGGTCAATGCCGCCTGCCGGTCGGCCTCGTCCTTGAGGAGTTTCCGGTAGTACCAGCTTCCGCTCAAAAGCATCGTGAGCATCAAGAGCAGCACCACAGCGCCGAAAACCAGGGCTAAATTTCGATCGATCTTGAATAGCGAGGCGTTCCGCAAGGAAAATGCGTAAGGGCCTATCGCATC
The DNA here is from genome assembly GCA_019911985.1 of Sulfuricellaceae bacterium. GTDB lineage: Bacteria > Pseudomonadota > Gammaproteobacteria > Burkholderiales > UBA9220 > JAIOJO01. The sequence goes on from JAIOJO010000181.1 coordinate 6,047, forward strand.
GCTGACGCGTTCGTTTCTCAAAGACTCCCCCCGGGCAAAAATAATGGTGCCGCTCTACCCCTCTTGAAGGGGGCTATGGAACGCTGCAAGGAGATTGCCGTCAAACAGCTCAACATAGAGCACGGCGCCTATTTCACGCAGGCTCCCCTTAACGCCAGCACCGAGCGTGGAACTGTATAGCGG
>JAIOJO010000182.1 GCA_019911985.1 Sulfuricellaceae bacterium
CCACCACCAGCACGGCGGCGAGTAGCAGGATCAGGACAAGTTGCAGGCTGCTATGCATAAGGGTGTAGGGTGTTTAGAAACTTTTAATAAACAGCTTCTTCTACTGTTTCTTGTATAATTGCGGCCATGACCACGCTACCGCAACCGCCCTTGACATCGAAGTCGCTCGAACTGGCCAAGCAGGTTCTGCTGATCGAGGCGCAAGCCGTCGAGGCGCTGATCGCCAGGCTGGACGGAGAGTTCATCCGCGCGCTGCAATTGATTCTACACTGCCGTGGCCGCGTTGTGGTGAGCGGCATGGGCAAGTCCGGCCACATCGCGCGCAAGATCGCCGCCACCCTGGCCAGCACCGGAACTCCCGCATTCTTTGTTCACCCCGGCGAAGCTAGCCACGGCGACCTCGGCATGATCGCCCACGACGACGTGCTGATTGCGCTGTCCAATTCCGGCGAAAGCAGCGAGTTGCTGGCCATCGTCCCGCTACTCAAGCGCCGCGGCACCCAGTTGATCTCCATGACCGGCCGCCCGGCTTCCACGCTGGCGCGCGAAGCGGACGTCCATTTGGACGCCAGCGTCGCCCAGGAGGCCTGCCCCCTGGGTTTGGCACCCACCGCCAGCACCACCGCCGCCTTGGCGCTGGGCGATGCCTTGGCGGTGGCGCTGCTGGATGCGCGCGGCTTCGGCAGCGAGGACTTCGCGCTGACCCACCCCGGCGGCGCGCTGGGCCGCCGCCTGCTGGTACGCGTCAAAGACCTGATGCACAGTGGAGACGCCTTGCCGAAAGTCGCCCACGACGTCAGCTTGGCGGAGGCCCTGCTGGAGATGACGCGCAAGGGACTGGGCATGACCGCGATCGTAGACGAGCAGCAACGCATCCTCGGCCTATTCACCGACGGCGACCTGCGACGCGCCTTGAATAGCCCGCTGGACATCCATTCCACCCCCATCGACCGGGTGATGACGCGCAATCCGCGCACCATAGGCGAGGACAAGCTGGCCGCCGAAGCGGTGCAATTCATGGAACAATTCAACATCAACGGCCTGCTGGCGACCGATGCCGACGGACGCCTGAGCGGCGCTCTGAACATGCACGATCTGCTGCGCGCAGGCGTCGTTTAACGTCTACGGAAAAATATCATGCACGAAGCCTACCAACGCGCACAAAAAATCAAACTGGCCATCTTCGACGTGGACGGCGTAATGACCGACGGCACGCTCTTTATCGGCGACGACGGCCAAGAATACAAAGGCTTCAACTCGCTCGACGGCCACGGCCTGAAAATGCTCAAATCCAGCGGCGTGGAACTCGCCATCATCACCGGGCGCAGCTCGCGCGTAGTCGACCACCGCGCCGCCAACCTCGGCATCGTCCACGTCCACCAGGGCGCGCACGACAAGCTCGACGCCTTTCGGAAACTGCTCGAAATCCTGCCTGTCGATCCCTCCGCCATCGCCTACATGGGCGACGACGTCATCGATTTGCCGGTGATGCGGCGCTGCGGGCTTGCCCTGACCGTCCCCCATGCCCCCGCCTTGGTGAAGGAAAACGCCCACCACGTCACCCATCTGGGCGCCGGCCGCGGCGCCGTGCGCGAAATCTGCGAGCTCATCATGCAAGCGCAAGGCACTTTCGAAAGCGAAATAGCCCGCTATCTGGCATGAAATCCCGCCTCAGCATCGGCTTTCCCATCGCGCTATTGGTGGCGCTGGCGGCCTTGACTTATTGGCTGTCGCACACGGTCCAGGCGCCGCTGCAGAAACGCGACGGCAGCGGGCGGCACGACCCCGACTACATCATAGAAAAGTTCACCGCCACGCGCCTCGGCCCGGACGGCAAGCCGGCCACGCTGCTGACCGCGGAAAAGATGATCCATTTCCCCGACGACGACAGCACCCAACTGGTGGAGCCGAAATTCACCCGCCTGTCCCCTCACCAGAAGGCTGCGCTGCATATCTCGGCGCGCCAAGGCCTGCTGTCGAGCGACGGCAAGAACATCTACTTCAAAGATCACGTCGAAGCCACGCGCGACGCCTATACCGACCAAGGCAAGAGCCATAGCGCCCTAAGCCTGAGCACCGACTTCCTGCACATTCAGCCGGGAGCGGACAAAGTCGATACCGACCGCGCGGTGACCATCCGCGACGCAAATTCCGTTGTAAGCGCGATTGGCTTACAATTGGACAACAAAACCCGGATCATTAAATTGCTCTCCCATGTAAAAGGACGTTATGAGAAGCATTAGAAGCGGCTTTAAAAAGCCCTGGACGACTTCGGCCCTGCTGGCAGCCTTCTGCCTTTTTTCGTCCGCCGCCCAGGCGGAGAAGGCCGACCGCGACAAACCCATTTACCTGGATTCGGATAGCGCCGTCACCGACGACGCCAAGCAAATCAGCACCTTCACCGGCAAAGTCGTGCTGACCCAGGGCACCCTGGTGATCCGGGCCGACAC
>JAIOJO010000183.1 GCA_019911985.1 Sulfuricellaceae bacterium
GTTCCGGCCTGCTTTTGGCCGGCTGCGGCAAAAAAGCGGAAGACCAGAAGGCGGGGCCGCCCGCCGCCAACATCACCGTAGCCGCCGCCCAGGCGCGCACGGTGCAAATCCTCGAACATTCCATAGGCGAGGCGGATAGCTCGACCGCGCCCAAGGTCGCCGCCGAGGTGGCGGGGCGCATCGTTAAAATTTACGCGGATATCGGCGACGCGGTGAAGCGCGGCCAGCTTCTCGCCGAACTCGATCCCACCGATTATTCCGCCGACGCCAAGCGCCTGGAAGCCCAGGCGACGACCCAGCAAAAGCTCACCGCGCGCTACCGGGAACTGGCCAAGAAAGGCTTCGTTTCCCCGGCCAATCTGGAAGGCGTCGAGGCGCAAAACGTGGCCGCGCGCGAACAATCGGTCCGCGCCGCCAAGAACCTGGCGCGCACCCGCATCGTCTCCCCGGTGGATGGCCGCGTGGATAACCGCATGGTGTCGGTGGGCGACTGGATCGAACTCGGCAAGCCCCTGTTCCAACTCGCCGGCACCGGCCATTTGCGGATTAGCCTGCCCTTCCCCGAGACGGCCGCGCCGCGCATCCGCCCCGGCGAAGCGGTGACGCTGCGCTCGCCGACCGCGCCGGATAGTCCGATGCACGGCAAGATCGAGCAAGTGCGCCCTATGGTCGGGGCGAGCAGCCGCTCCTTCGACGCCATCGTCGCCGTCGACAACCCCGGCAACTGGAAACCCGGCTCGTCAGTCGACGGCGCCGTGGTGGTCGCAGAACATCCCGACGCGGTGACCGTGCCGGAAAACTGCGTGGTGCTGCGCCCCGCCGGAACCGTGGTGTACGTTGTAGCGAACGGGGAAGCGCGGCAGCGCATCGTCACCACCGGCGTGCAGCAGCAGGGCTACGTTGAAATCCTGAGCGGCTTGAAGGCGGGCGAGACGGTCGCCCAGGACGGCGCGGGCTTCCTCAGCGACAAGGCCGCCGTGAAGGTCAGCGAACCCGGCAAGGACAAACCGGCGAAATAATCGAATAAGCGAACAACGGCCCTTGCCCGAGGATTTTCCATGACCCTACCCGAACTTTCGATCAAGCGCCACGTGCTGGCTTTCATGATGTCGGCCGTGCTGGTGCTGTTCGGCCTCATCAGCTACCAGCGCATCGGCATGGATCGATTCCCCTACATCGAATTTCCGATCATCTCGATCACCACCTCCCTGAAGGGCGCCAACCCCGACATCGTCGATTCCAGCATCACCAACGTGCTGGAAACCTCGGTCAACAGCGTGCCGGGCATCGAGCATATCCAGTCGGCCTCGTCGCCGGGGGTGTCGGTGATCAACATCACCTTCAACCTGGACAAGAAAATCGACGTCGCCTTCAACGAGGTGCAAGCCAAGGTCAACCAGGTGCTGCGCCAGTTGCCGAAAGACGCCGACCCGCCGGTGGTGGCAAAGGTGGAAACCAACGCCATGCCGATCATGTGGCTGGCCTTGCAGGGCGACCGGACGCAGCAGCAGCTCAACCAGTACGCCACCAACGTCATCAAGAAACGCCTGGAAACCATAGACGGCGTGGGCGAGGTGCGCCTGGGCGGACGGCGCGACCGCACCATCCGGGTCAACCTGCTGCCGGAGAAAATGGCTGCATTCCAGGTCACCGCGCAGGATATCAACAACGCTTTCAATACCGAACACGTCCAGTTGGCCGGCGGTTTCCTGGTAGGACAGAAGACCGAAAACCTGATCAAGCTCGTCCTGGAATTCCACCGCCTCGACGATCTGGCCAACATGATCGTCGCCTACCGAGACGGCGCGCCGGTGCGCCTCAAGGACGTGGCGGAAGTCGAGGACGGCCTTGCCGACTACCGCCAACTGGCGCGCTTCATGGGCAAAACCACGGTCGGACTGGGCATCGTCAAGGTCGCCAACACCAACACCGTCGCCATCGTCGACAACATCAAGAAGCGCCTGGAAAGCGAAATCGTTCCCCAACTGCCGCCGGGAATGAAGATCACGGTGGTCTCCAACGACGCGGTGTTCATCCTGGAAATCGTCAATTCGCTGAAGGAGCACTTGATCGAGGGCACACTGCTGGCCTCGCTGATCGTCTGGCTGTTCCTGCGCTCGATCCGCTCCACCTTGATTATCGCCACCGCCATCCCGGTGTCCTTGCTGGGCGCGGTGGCGGTGATCTACTTCGCCGGTTTCACGCTCAACTCGCTGACCCTGCTCGCCTTGCTGCTGCTGATCGGGGTGGTGGTGGACGACGCCATCGTGGTGCTGGAAAACATCTTCCGCCACCGCGAGGAAATCGACCCCGATCCGGTCAGCGCCGCCGTCGCCGGCAGCCGCGAGGTGGTGTTCGCGGTGATCGCCGCCACGCTCTCGCTGGTGTCGATTTTCGCCCCGGTGATCTTCCTCGGCGGCATCATCGGCCAGTTTTTCAAGTCCTTCGCCGTGGTCGTCACCTTCGGCGTGCTGGTATCCTTGTTCGTCTCGCTGACGCTGACGCCGATGCTGTGCTCGCGCTATCTGCGCGTCTCCAAGCAGCACGGCCGGGTCTACCGCGCGCTCGACCGCTTCTTCCTGGGCCTGGACAGGGTCTACCAAACGCTGCTGGGCTACGCCCTCGGCCACCGCTGGAAGATCGTCCTCGGCACCGTTCTGATCGTCATTTCCAGCAGTTATTTTTTCGCCAACGTCGGCAAGGCTTTTACGCCGGACGAGGACGAGGGGCGCTTTCTGGTGAACCTGCGCACCCCCCTCGGTTCGAGCATAGACTACACCGACAGCCGCCTGCGCATGGTCGAAAAAATCCTGTTCCGGCATAAGGAAATCGTCACCGAATTCGCGCTGATCGGGCTGGGACAGGCGGGCCAGGTGAATCAAGGCCTGGTGGTGGCGCGCATGTTGCCGCGCGGCGAACGCAGCATCAAGCAGCAAGATCTGCTGCCCGTGATCCGCAAGGAACTCGCGCAGATTCCCGGCGCGCGCGCTTTCGCCGCGCCCTACCCGATCGTCGGCGGCCAGCGCGGCGAGCCGCTGCAATTCGTGGTGAGCGGGCCTAGCCTGGAGGAAGTCGGCCGCCTATCCCAGGCGCTGCAGAAAAAGCTCGCGGACGAACCGGGCCTCGGGCGCATGGACGTGGACTTGCAGCTCAACCTGCCGCAACTGACGCTCAAGCCCGACCGTACCCGCATCGCCGCCGCCGGACTCAGCACGCTGGACGTGGCGACGGCCCTCAACATGCTGAGCGGCGGCGTGGACATCGCCCGCTACAACGACGAGCCGGGCGACGGCCAGCGCTATTACATCCGGGTCAAGGGCAAGGACGGCGAGTTCACGCAGATTTCCGACCTGAACAAGATTTACCTGCGCGCCAAGGACGGCAAGCTGGTGCGGCTGGACACCGTCGCCAGCGTCAAGCAGACGCTGGGCGCGGCGGTAATCGGCCGTTTCGACCTGCAATACGCCGCCACCTTCTACGCCTCGCCCACCATCCCCTTGGGCGACGCCGTCAACCAGGTCAACCGCGCGGCGGCCGCCATCCTGCCCTTGGGCTATACGGTGAAAATGATCGGCCAGGCCGAGGAGTTCGGCAAAACCGTCCACTACATGATCTTCGCCTTCTCGCTGGCGCTGGTGCTGCTCTACATGGTGCTGGCCAGCCAGTTCAATTCCTTCCTGCAGCCCTTCATCATCATGGTGGCGCAGCCGCTGGCGATCATCGGCGGGGTGATGTCTCTGTGGCTGTTCAACCACACCCTGAACATCTACTCGATGATCGGCTTGGTGCTGCTGATCGGCCTGGTGGCGAAGAACTCCATCCTGCTGGTGGATCTCACCAACCAGCGGCGCGAACAAGGCAAGGGCATCGACGACGCGCTCAAGGAAGCCTGCCCGATCCGCATGCGGCCGGTGCTGATGACCTCCTTGACCGTCATCTTCGCGCTGCTGCCGGCGGCCCTGGGGCTGGGCGCGGGGGCCGAGACCAACGGCCCCTTGGCGGTGGCGGTAATCGGCGGCATGATTACCTCCACGCTGCTCACCTTGGTGGTGGTGCCCGCCGTCTATTCCCTGGTGGAAAACGGCATACTGCGCTGGCAGCGGCGCCATCCGCGCGCTCAGGAGGAATAGGCATGGAAAAATTAGGCTGGGTATTCCGCGTCCTCGCGCTACTGCCGCTGGCCGCTTGCGGCCAGCAACCCAGCGGCGTGCTGCAAGGCTACGCCGAAGGCGAATACGTGCGCGTCGCCGCGCCCATCGCCGGCAACCTGGCGGAATTGAAAGTAGCGCGCGGCGGCCAGGCCCAGGCCGGGGACGCGCTCTATGTGCTGGAGCAGGAAAACGAGCGCGCCGCGCGGCTGGAGGCGGAGGAGCGCGCCAAGGCGGCGGCGGAACAAGTGGATGCGCTGCAGGCGCAGCGGCGCCAGGCCATGTCGGCCCTCGCGCTGGCCGAAGTCTCCTACCGCCGCACCGCGCAACTGACGGCGCAGCATTTCCTCGCCAAGCAAAAGCTCGATGAAGCCCGCACCGCCCTGGAACAAAGCCGGGCGGGCCTGAGCGGAACGGAAGCTCAACTGGCGTCCGCCCAAGCCGGCTGGCAAGCGGCACAGGCCGTGCTGAAGCAGGCAGACTGGAAGCTCGGCCAGAAAAGCGTGGCGGCGCCGGTAGCCGGGTTGGTTCAGGATACCCTCTATACACAAGGCGAATGGGTTCCCGCGGGCAGCCCGGTGGTCGTGCTGCTGCCGCCGCAGAACATCATGGTGCGCTTCTACGTGCCGCAAGGGCTGATCGGCCGCCTGAAAACCGGCCAGGCGGTAAGCTTGAGCTGCGACGGCTGCGGCGCGCCCATCGCCGCCCGCATCGACTACCTGGCGCCCCAGGCGGAATACACTCCGCCGGTGATCTACAGCAAGGAAAACCGCGACAAGCTGATGTTCCTGGCGGAGGCGCGGCCCGCCTCAGCGGACGCGGTGAAACTGCACCCCGGCCAGCCGGTCGATGTGGCGCTTATCCCCTAGAAAAAGCGATCAACCGCGAAGGACGCGAAGGTATGCAAAGGAAAACGATGAAACAATGTAATTGTCCGCGGTTGGCCGCGTTCCTAAAGGCGGGGAAGGGAACTCATGGCCAGGTTTTTGCCTTCCCTTGCGTACCTTCGCGTCCTTCGCGGTGCAACAAGGTTGCCGGAAAATGATTGTCACGCCCCACC